>NZ_VTDU01000008.1:0-114129 GCF_035615615.1 Acinetobacter sp. MD2(2019)
CATTTGTAGAACGTTGCCGTACTCATACCGTGTTCACGACAAAGATTCGGTACAGGCGTGCCAGATTCAGCTTGTTTTAAAATACTCATGATTAAACTGTCTGAATATTTTGATGTTTTCATAGAAAATCTCCTTGGACAAAGGTTAATCGATTTTCTACTTTTAAACTCGCTTAATTTGCGGGAGCATTACCATTCTATTTATAAAAAAACCACCCAAATACATGAGTGGTTTTTTAAATACTTAACCAATAATGCGAGGCATTAGAAGCTATATTTTGCCATTAAGTTAACACGTGAATAATCACCTTCTTGGCTAGAGAAAGTTTTACGCTGACCATAGGTATATTCCATACCTAAGTCTAGGTTTTTAACCGGAGTATAGAAGCTGTTCACAAGAATGTTATATAAGTTCTTGTTTGCAGCAGCACCGTAAGTACCGTTGTCTTTATACCAAATACCACCAGCAGCTACATTAGAACGCCATTGAGGATTCCATTTGTGCCCATAACCAATTAAACCTGTGTCGTATTCACCCAGATTAATTGTGTAATCTGTAGTTGTACCATCACCAGTCACTGTGTATGCGTTGTTTACATACAATAAGTATTTGCTATCACCTTTAACGTGGTAATAGTTAGCAAAAACAGTATCATTTGGCGTTAAGCTATATTTACCGCCAAGACCAACACCCCAACCCCATTTTTCTTGATCGTTATCATCATTTGTTGATACGCGGTTTTCGTGTGCTAAAGCATGAACTTGTAGCAAGCCTTTTTTATCTGCTGTCGCAACATCATAACGTGCGGTTAAAGCAGGAAAACGGCTGCCGCCAGAAGTTTGGGTAGCGCCGCTAAAGTTATCTACATCGCCGCCTTCTAAAGCAACCAATAATTTTTGGTTCGCTGTTAAAGGTTGTGTGTAACGTACTTGTACTGTACGCGTTGCGCCATAACCCATTGGGCCATTAAAGTCGACTGTATCAGGTGCTGTATCAGCATTTACAAATGGAGAAGTGGTTTGACCAACCAACCAGTTGCCTAAAGATAAGTAAGCATGACGCACACGGAATGCACCACTACCATTTGTGCCTGAAGAGCCCATGAAGTCAGCTTCAATTTTACCCGTCAAATCGCCGTGTTCAGTTGGACGAACAATGTCTAAACCAATACGTGAAGTCGCGGCAGTCACATTCATACTATTTTTAGTTGCATTTGCAGAATTTAATGGTACTGCATTGCTGTTATTTGAAATACTTGCTGATGGGTTGCCTTTAAGGTCATAGGTACCATCTACACGAACGCTACCGTAAAGTTTAACTTGAGTTTGACCGTCTGGTAGTGTCAACCAACCTGGTTTGCCACTTGCAACCGTTGGTGCTGCAACAGGTGCAGTTTTTGCTGCAATTTCTGATTGTTGTTGCAATTGCACTGCTTGGTTTTGTTGTTGATTAGAAAGTTGCTGAACCATTTGTTGTAGTTCTGCTACTTGAGCTTTTAATGATGCAACATCTTGAGTCGCTGTTGCTGCTTGAGCAGAACCAACTGCACCAAAAAGTAACGCTGCGCCCACTGAAGCAGATAAAACTTTAACCTTGACCACGTGTCTTCTCCATTAAAAAATTAACTTATTGTTTTGGAAGTCTTCATACTATTCCAAACAAAGATAACAAACTTATGACAATCCTTGTATAAACTTAATCTTTCTTACTTATTCCATTCACATCTATACAAGCAAGTTAAAGATTGATACAAAACATAACTTTAAATTTTCGTATTTCCAATAGCACTTTTGGCTTTTTTTTTAAAATCTCCATTAAAATTGATTACTTTTTAATCAATTGATTGCTTTTAGCATGCTGACCTCGAATTTGGTCAAATTTCATCCAATAATTTTTAAAACCGCATGTGATAAAAGCAATAACAAAATTTATGCTAAAAAATTAAAGTAGCAAATGATATCCTAAAAAATACTGCCTGATATTTTATTATTATCTACTCAGAGCAAACAGAATAAAAAGTTAAAATCTAAAAATGCGCTGTAAGCAGTTTTGATCAACAAGAGTGCATCCTCTAGCCAAAGTACGCGAGCAATAAAGATGCAGCACTCAAATTTAAACGTATAAATTTAACTTTAAATGAAACAATAATTTTTTGTAATTTCACTGGTCAATCAGGCTAAAATCTGCTCTGATTCAGCTTTTATGATTGCATAGAAATATTGAACGGTATGATGTTTAAATTTGCACGCTGGTCTTGCATAACGCTATTAGGAATCAGCTTATTTGGTTGCGACACCACAGGCACCAAAACACCACCTCCCAACGTAAAACCACGCGAACCAGTCATTGCACTGGCACTTGGTGGTGGCGGTGCCAAAGGTTTTGCCCATATTGGTGTAATTAAGGTTTTAGAAGCACACGGAATTAAACCTAAAATTGTAACCGGAACCAGCGCTGGCAGTTTTGTCGGTAGCCTCTATGCCAGTGGTAAAACGCCTTACCAATTGCAACAACTTGCAGCACAGCTTAAAGAGTCCGACTTACGCGACTTAACCCTTAACCGACAAGGATTTATTGTCGGACAAAAACTACAAAACTACATTAATAGCCAAGTGAGCAATAAACCGATGGAACAATTTCCCATCCGTTTTGCTGCGGTGGCAACCCGTTTAGACAATGGGCAAAAAACGACTTTTATTCGAGGTAATGTGGGCCAAGCCGTTAGAGCATCGTGTAGTATTCCTAACGTGTTTTTGCCAACAACCATTGCAGGGGTTAAATATGTCGATGGTGGCTTGGTCAGCCCAATCCCTGTTAAAACGGCGCGAAGTATGGGCGCAGATATTGTGATTGCAGTAGATATTTCAGCACGTCCTTCTGGCAGTTCTGGCAACATGCTGGGTTTACTCGACCAAACCATTAATATTATGGGGCAGCAAAGTATTAATGATGAGCTTAAACAAGCCAATGTGGTGATTCAACCTAAATTAGGTCAGATTGGCGCACTCGACTTAGCCGCGGGACAAGCAGCCATTTTAGAGGGTGAACAAGCGGCACAACAAAAAATAAACTTCATTCAAAGCGCAATTGCAAATTTCAAAAAATCCCCTGCAGCGTTTAAGCCTGCCCCACGCCCAAGCATTTAAATGGTTTCACATTAAAAGATGATCAACAAAAGATCATCTTTTAATCATCTGGTTTTATGTTATACTCTTTGATACTCATTATTTCTATAATTTAATAACACTTAGATAGAGGCGCGCTATGACGCTTATATTAGAACCATGGCATTGGTTCGTAGTCGGTGTGGCACTCATGTTATGTGAGTTAATTTTACCTGCATTTGCTGCCCTTTGGTTTGGTATTGCAGCAATTATGGTCAGTCTGTTGTTGTGGTTATTTCCTTGGATGGGCCTCAGTGTTCAACTAATTACATGGATCATCCTGTCCATTTTATGCACCCTTCTTTGGTTTAAGTTTATTAAACCGTTGTCTGTTGATAAAACCAAAGCAGGATTACCCCGTGAAGCCACAATTGGCCAAATTGGAATGGTTATTCAAACCGGACTTAGCCACGAACAAGTAAAAGTACGTTTTCCTGTACCTGTTTTAGGTGCAGACGAATGGATCTGTCGAACGATGGTTCCTGTTGCCGTAGGCGATCGCGTCAGTGTAATTGATATTTTAGGTAACGACTTAGTTATACAACCGTATCGCTCTATAAACACAATAAATTAGGAAGAAGATCATGAATTTAACCATCATCATGCTTGCCCTATTGGTTTTTGTAGGGATCACCATTTTTAAAGGTGTCCGTATTGTTCCACAAGGCTATAAATGGATCGTACAGCGTTTAGGGAAATATCACGTTACCCTCAATCCGGGCTTAAACTTCGTTATTCCGTATGTAGATGAAGTGGCTTATAAAATTACCACCAAAGACATTGTCTTAGATATTCCGTCTCAAGAAGTAATTACCCGAGACAATGCGGTACTGGTCATGAATGCGGTGGCTTACATTAATTTAACTACGCCAGAAAAGGCCGTATATGGCATTGAAAACTTTAATTGGGCTATTCAAAACTTGGTTCAAACTGCATTACGTTCAATTGTCGGTGAAATGGATTTAGATGATGCGCTTTCTTCACGCGACCATATTAAAGCTAAACTTAAAGCTGCCATTTCAGATGATATTGCAGATTGGGGAATTACCCTAAAAACAGTAGAGATTCAAGATATTCAGCCATCTTCAACCATGCAAGCAGCCATGGAGGCACAAGCGGCGGCAGAGCGTCAACGCCGAGCAACGGTGACCCGTGCCGATGGTGAAAAACAAGCCGCTATTTTAGAAGCCGATGGCCGTTTAGAAGCCTCTCGCCGAGATGCCGAAGCACAAGTGGTATTGGCCGAAGCCTCAAAACAAGCCATTACCATGATTAGTGCTGCAGTGGGCGAAAAAGAAACCCCTATCGCCTACTTATTGGGTGAGCAATACATTAAAGCCATGCAAGACATGGCGAAATCGAATAACGCGAAAACTGTGGTTTTACCTGCCGACGTGCTTAATACCATTCGCGGTATTATGGGCAAAACGCCACCTTCCGCTTAAATTTTTCACGCTATGCATTGAGTCATTGATGGCTCAATGCTTGAAAATAAAAATAAACTTACGTTTCAATCAGTTAATGATTTCTTGCCAATAAAAATTGCGTAATGTCTAATAATTGTTTTGCATCATCCCCAAAATACGATAATGCTTCTATAGCTTGATCATGTAATTGCTGAGCATATTCTTGCGCTTGAGTTAATCCCAATAACGCTGGATAGGTCGATTTTTCAACTTGCATATCTTTGCCTGCAGTTTTGCCCAATACGCTGGTGTCTGCGGTAATATCCAGAATATCATCTTGCACTTGAAATGCTAAGCCAATGGCTTGACCAAATTGGCGTAATTTTGAAATCGACACATCTGTGCCCTTAAATAAGGTCACGGCAGACATCATAATTGCGGCCTGAATGAGCGCACCGGTTTTATTACGATGAATATTTTCAAGCATTTCTTGGTCAATCTGCTTACCTTCCGACTCTAAATCAAGCACTTGCCCACAAACCATTTTAGAACTTGAGGTTGCTAAAATTTGTATTTGTTTAAACATAATCTGCTGATCGACCGCAATCCCTTGATCGAACAATCGGCTTGACAACACTTCATACGCCATCGACTGCAATACATCTCCCGCCAACAATGCCGTACTTTCACCAAAGGCAATATGACACGTCGGTTGCCCTCGGCGTAAAGAGTCGTTGTCCATTGAAGGTAAATCGTCATGCACCAATGAATAACAATGAATCAATTCAACCGCCACAGCCGCACGGCGCACAGCAGCCATATTCGGGTTGGGCTGTAATGTTGCTGTTGCATAACATAGTGCCGGACGCACCCGTTTACCCCCTAACATCACCGCATGATGCACGGCGCCTTTTAAGGGTTCAGGAAGTCCAAAAGCATCCAAAGCAGTGGTTAAATCCTGTTGAATTTTTTGTTGGGCAGATTTTAAAACATCTGCAAAAACGGGTGTAGTCGCTGACACATTCGCCTCTGTCGATCTAATGATCTAATTAAGATTTTTTCACAAATTCAGATTTAAGCTTCATCGCACCGATGCCAGTAATTTTACAATCGATATTGTGGCCATCTGACGCATCTAGCACTAAACGAATGCCTTTCACTTTGGTGCCGACTTTCACAACCAAAGACGAACCTTTGACTTTCAAATCTTTAATTACAGTTACGGTATCACCATCTTGCAAAGCATTACCATTCGCATCCACAATTGTTTCTACTTGCTCAATGTGTGCCTCAGCTTCTTTCCATTCATGACTACACTCGGGGCAAATAAAAAGCGCGCCATCGACATATGTGTATTCAGACTGACATTGCGGACAAGCTGGGATGGTCATGAGATCTTCTCAAAAATAAAAATATTATCGCCTGTATGCGCAGTTTTTTCAAAATTATCTTTCGCCAATCGTTCTTGTATTGCAAAGCCTCGCAAAAGATTCAACTTAGATATTCATTTTTGCTTATCGATGATGATGACTTTTCATGTGGATTAGCAATTTATTGGTTAGTTCTAAAGCAAAAAAAATTAACCTCGAGTCAATTTAAAATTGTATAGATGCTAGGCGAAATATTACCAATCCATTACAATCCAAGAAATTCTATCTCGAGCTGTAAGACACGTGAGTAATAAAACACAACTTCAGCGAGGCCTAAAAAACCGCCACATCCAGCTCATAGCCATGGGCGGAGCCATTGGAACAGGTCTTTTTTTAGGTTCTGCGCAAGTCATCCAGTCTGCTGGTCCATCTATTATTTTAGGTTATGCCATTGGCGGTTTAATTGCATTTTTAATTATGCGCCAACTTGGGGAAATGATCGTCCACGAACCAACCACCGGTTCTTTTAGCCACTTTGCCTATAAATATTGGGGCAATTTCCCAGGCTTTATGTCTGGCTGGAACTACTGGATTTTATATATTTTAGTGGCTATGTCTGAATTAACGGCCGTTGCGAAATATATTAATTACTGGTGGCCATTTATTCCAGCATGGGCGTCTGTATTATTCTTCTTTGTCGTAATTACCTTGGTCAATCTTGGCAATGTCAAATTCTATGGTGAATCTGAATTTTGGTTGTCTATTATTAAGGTCACTGCGGTCATTGCCATGATTATTTTTGGCGTTGTGCTTTTAATGACTTCAGACCCAAGTTCTGGTTCAAGCATTACCAACTTATGGACGCATGGTGGCTTCTTTCCAAAAGGTTTTGATGGGCTTTTTTATATGCTCGCCTTTATCATGTTTGCCTTTGGCGGTATTGAACTGATTGGTATGGCCGCGGCTGAAGCTGAAGATCCAGAAAAAACCATTCCCAAAGCGATTAACCAAGTGGTTTTCCGCGTACTTATTTTCTACGTGGGTTCTTTAACTGTTTTACTCTCTCTTGTTCCTTGGGATAAATTAGAACTAGGCGGTTTAGATAAAAGTCCATTTGTGATGATTTTTAGCCAACTGGGCATTGGTTGGGCTGCAAGTATTCTCAACTTTATTATCTTAACAGCGGCGCTTTCTGTTTATAACAGTGGTATGTATGCCAATAGCCGTATGCTGTTTGGTTTAGCTGAACAAGGCAATGCACCTAAAGTATTTCTGAAAGTAAATAAACAAGGTGTACCTATTCCTGCAGTATTATTTTCAGCATTGCTTATTTTTGGTTGCGTATTGCTGAACTATTTTGTGCCTGAAGATGCGTTAGGGCATTTAATGTATATTGTCGTTGGTGCATTGGTTCTGAACTGGGCGATGATTGCTTTAACCCATCTAAACTTCAAAAAAGTACTTAATGCTGAAGGCGTAAAGACACTTTATCCATCTTTCCTCTATCCTTTAACCAACTATATTGTGTTGATTTTTATCGCACTTGTACTGTTTATTATGTGGAAACAAGGCTTTAAAGAATCGGTGATTATGATTCCTGTTTGGATTGTAGCAATGTTCGTTTTGTTTAAAATCCTTAAAAACAAAAACGCATAAGCACAGTATTCAGCTTTCAAGCACTAAAAATAATATCTTGATTATTTTTAAAAAGTTATTGCCTAGCAATAACTTTTTTTTTGCCGTTATTTAAGCTAAAGTGGAGCTGTCACGCGGCCTTAGCTTAACTGGATAGAGCAGTTGCCTCCTAAGCGACCGACGTGGGTTCAAGTCCCTCAGGCTGCGCAGTTTTATGTAATCTTAACGATCATTTGGTCTAAATGAGCAACGCTATTTATCGCAATTAATCTAGGGTGTTTATAGTACATACATTCGTACAGCTCATGTTTAAGCACCATTATACGTGACTGGTTTTATACCATTTGGTCTATTAAGTGTTAAAATAATATTATCTTTAAAGTATTTTTAGGCTTTTATTTAGGACGTTATTATGGCTGACATCATTGAATTAATCGAAGCAATTACACTCGAAAAAGAAGGCTGCTCACCCATTCACTTTACACAAGGCACGGTCTTTAAAGTAGAACAAGACTTCCCAAATTGTTATTTGGTCCGTACTGACGATGGCTTTACATTTACCTTAGAAAAACAGCAAGAACATAAAACTTGGGTGAAACTCTAACAGGTTAAAAACTTATTCTTTTTAGAAGCTAAAAATATAACTGCATTATTTAAAGCCTATCTTGCTCTAAGATAGGCTTTTTATTGACTATAGCTTGGTCTTAAATTCTGGTCGCAAAATTAATGCAATACAGAACAATAAGCCGACACAGGCAACGCTTACCCCGACCCAACCAATCACACTTAAACCGGCTTTTAAACTCACAATACTGCCCAGTAATGCTCCGCCACCGATACCGACATTGTATAGTCCTGAATAAATAGACATTGCAACATCAGTTGCATCTGAGGCGAATTGAAGAACTTTGGCTTGCATCACCAAACCAAAGCTCATAATTGCAATGCCCCACATTATGGTTAAAGCGGCTAAACTTGAAAAGCTATAAGATAACGGCAATAGCAAAAACATGCTTAAACCAATCGCAAAACATGAACCCACAACAAACCATTGCTCTTTGTTACGACTAAACCGACTAAATAAAATTGAACCTAAAATGCCTGAACCACCATAAAGCAACAACAAAGATGTGGTTTGTGAGGAACTCATATGTGCCACAGTCATCGCAAAGGGTTCAATGTAACTATAAGCGGTGAACTGTGCCGTAATGACAAATACCGTGCTCACAAACAACAATAATAAGGCCGGTCGTTTAAACAAGATGCCTAAACTACGGATTGAACCAGAATTTTGACTTGGTAATTTGGGTAAGGTTTTGGCTAAAATCAGCGTGGTAATGGCAGCCAATAGTGCAATTAATCCAAACGTATTACGCCAACCAAACATTTCACCAATCACCCGACCAAACGGGATGCCAAGCACCAACGCCAATACCGTGCCGGTCGAGAGTAAACCAAGTGCTTGCACGCCTTTTCCAGCAGGCGCCACACGAACAGCTAAAGACGCAGTAATTGACCAGAAAATGGCATGCGAGAATGCAATACCAATCCGCGCAATCAATAAAATTAAAAAGTTTGAAGCAAAGCTCGACAAAATATGGCTAAAAATAAACACCACAAAAATGGCAAGCAGCAAATGCTTTCGTTCCATATTTTTGGTCAGCAGCATCATCGGTAAAGACACCAAAGCCACCACCCAAGCATAAATGGTGAGCATCACCCCCACTTGTGCAGGCTGCATGGAAAAACTTTGCGCAATATCTGAAAGTAATGCAACAGGAACAAATTCGGTGGTATTAAAGATAAATGCCGCCAAAGCCAAGGCAATGACACTAATCCATCGCCCTTGTGTTTCAGACTGTTGAGTAAAAAGCATCATATAAGTTAATTAACACATCAAAACAAGCATAACTTCACATTATAGAAGTACATTTTGACTAAGACTACATTCTTTGTTCATCGGCTACATAATTCAAGCATAAAAAACCGTTGAATTCTCAACATATTATCCGCACATTTTGCTATAAATTGGCAATTTGCTGTATGATTTCAATCAAATAAATCATTTTTATTGATAAGCTTGCCATTTTTAATGCTAAGCAAATTTTATGATTTAATTTACAATATTTGAGATTTAACACCCATCTGCACTCTAGCATCCAAGCTGACAGCCAGGAACCATCATGACCGACACAATTCCCACTATTGACCTTATTGATGCACTTGCTGCTGACTATGCAGAAAAATCTCCCTCTGAAATTTTAGAACTGGCACTGAATCAACATGGTGAAGTAGCGATTTCTTTTTCGGGTGCAGAAGACGTTGTACTCATAGATATGGCTTATCGTTTGCGTAAACCTTTTCGCGTATTTAGCCTTGATACGGGGCGGTTGCATCCAGAAACCTATCAGTTTTTAGAACAAGTACGTAAATTTTATAAAATTGATATTGAAGTGTGTTTCCCTGAAGCCGATGCAGTGCAAAATTTTGTCAAAGAAAAAGGCTTATTCAGCTTTTTTGAAGATGGTCACCAAGAATGCTGTGGCGTTCGTAAAGTGCAGCCGTTACGTAAAAAATTAGCCACCCTCGATGGTTGGGTGACGGGACAACGTAAAGACCAAAGCCCGGGCACACGTAATGACATTCCGGTGATTCAATCTGATATCGGTTTTTCAGGGCCAAATAAACAGCTCATTAAATATAATCCACTGGCAAATTGGTCGAGTGCCGATGTTTGGAATTATATTCGCATGATGGAAATTCCATACAATCCATTGCATGAACGTGGTTTTATTTCTATTGGCTGTGAACCGTGTACTCGCGCAGTACTGCCGAATCAACATGAACGTGAAGGTCGTTGGTGGTGGGAAGAAGCAACGCACAAAGAGTGTGGTTTACATGCTGGAAATTTAAAGAAATAAATGATGGTTTAGCCCATTGCACTGGTTTAAAAATTAACTGGTGCAATCAGTCATTAATTTATTTCTATCTTGTCAATGACTCAGTTTATACTGAGAAGATATAGAAATGAAAAAATGATTCACACGCAAATAGCGTAAGCAATGAGGCAGCTCCCCATGCGACCATTACACCCGATTGATGTTATTTTCCTGTCTTTAGAGAAGCGCCAACAGCCAATGCATGTCGGCGGTCTTTTCTTATTTAAAATTCCAGACGATGCACCTGCAACCTATATTCAAGATTTAGTACAAGATATTCGAAAATCAAAAAGTATTCCCCTACCACCGTTCAACAACCGCATGAATGGTTTATTTTGGGATGAAGATCAAGAATTCGATTTAGATCATCATTTTCGTCATATTGCGCTGCCGCATCCAGGACGCATTCGTGAGTTATTAATTTATATCTCTCAAGAACATGCAACTTTGCTCGACCGCGCCAAGCCGTTATGGACATGTAGCATTATTGAAGGCATCGAAAACAATCGTTTTGCCATGTACTTTAAAATTCACCATGCCATGGTGGATGGTGTGGCCAGTATGCGCTTAATGGAAAAGTCGTTTGCGAAAGACCCTAATATACGCAGCATTGTGCCGCCTTGGTGTATCGACAGTCGCAAAGAAAAAGTTAAAAAGCCAAACTTGATTCGTCGTTTATCACAAACAACCAGCAACATTAAACAGCAAGTGACCGCAACACCTGCGGTATTTAGCGAACTGTATCATGCCGTTCAAGAACGCCGCTCTAACCCCGATTATGTGTCGAGCTTCCAAGCTCCTGCAAGCATTTTAAACCAACGTGTAACTGCCTCACGCCGTTTTGCCGCGCAATCTTTCGAGTTTGAACGCTTCAGACGCATCGCCAAAGCTTTAGATATGACTTTAAATGATATTGTACTGGCGGTATGTTCAACTGCGTTACGCGAATATTTAATGAGTTTAGACAGCTTACCGAGCAAACCACTGATTGCCATGGTTCCAACATCTATCCGTAATGATGATTCAGACCTGAGTAATCGCATTACCATGATTTTAGCCAATTTAGCGACACACGTTGCCGACCCGATTGAACGCGCAAAAATCATATCGAGAAGCGTTAAAAACTCCAAAATGCGTTTTCAGCGCATGACCTCAAGCCAAATTTTAAGTTATAGCGCGTTTGTGTATGCTGCAGCTGGACTAAATATTTTATCGGGCATGATGCCAAAACATCAGGCATTCAATTTAGTGATTTCAAATGTTGCAGGCCCAAGAGAACCGCTTTATTGGAATGGTGCCAAGCTTGAAGCGCTGTATCCTGCTTCGGTGGTGTTCGATGGTCAAGCGCTGAATATTACACTCACCAGTTATTTAGATAAGCTTGAAGTTGGAATTGTGGCATGCCGTAAAGCATTACCTAAAGTTCAAAATCTATTGGTTTTATTAGAACAAGCCATTCAATGTTATGAAGACTCTTTGGGGTTAAATCAGAACATCCCTGTTCATACTGAATAAGTCTTTGCTGGTGACATCGGCTAAAGGGATCAATGCTATCCCTTTAGCGATTAATGATTGACTGTACGACATAATTTTAAAAGTTCAATACATACATCTTGTACCATTGATGATGTAATTGGCACTTCTTTACCTTGCTCATCGACCATATAGCAATCATTTTTTGTTGCATGATGATCTGATGCATCTTGAGCATGTGTATGGACTGTTTTTTCTTCACAGATTTGCATAATTTCCTCCCCGTGGCTAAGACAAAATGTCTTTGGCTAAAACCTAGAACTATAGTATGAAAAATGCGATGCAAAAGTAAAATCCCAGTTGTAACAAGGCTTAAGCGATATCTTGTTACAACTTTAACTTAAAATGATATCGTATTGCTCTTGCGTATATAGGTTTTCCACCTGAAATTTAATGATTCGGCTAATAAAGTGCTCTAAATCGGCCACTGCAGGTGCTTCGGCTGTTAACAATCGGTCAATCACCATTGGGTTTGCAACCACAGTAAATCCGGTTTGAGACTGATATGCGCGCGCATAACGCATGATTTCGCGAAATATTTCATAACAAATTGTCTCAGCGGTTTTCACAAAACCACGTCCCTGACAGGTTGGGCAGGACTCACACAACAAATGTTCTAAAGATTCTCGAGTTCGCTTACGGGTCATTTCAACCAAACCCAATTCAGACACTTGCGTAATTTTGGTTTTAGCATAATCACGCTCAAGCATACGCTCAAACTGTTTCATCACTTCATCGCGATGCACAGCTTCTTGCATATCAATAAAGTCGATGATAATAATGCCTCCCAAATTACGTAAGCGTAACTGACGTGCAATGACTTCAGTGGCTTCCATATTGGTTTTAAAGACCGTATCTTCTAAGCTGCGACCGCCCACGTAAGAGCCCGTATTTACATCAATGGTGGCCATTGCTTCGGTTTGGTCAATCATTAAATAGCCACCCGATTTTAACTCCACTCGAGTTTGTAAGGCTTTTTGAATATCTTCTTCGACATTATATAAATCAAATAATGGACGCTCGCCGGGATAATGAATCAAACGATTGATCATTTCAGGCATAAAGTCGCCAATAAATTCTTTTAATTTGTTATAAATTTCACGCGAATCGATATAAATTTTATGCGTATTTTCATTAGCCAAATCACGAATAATCCGCTCAGGTAATGGCAGCTCTTCAAAAATAAGCGAAGGAACCACTACACTGCGCTGTTTACGCTGAATATATTCCCAAAGTTTGGCTAAATACGCCATATCCTGCACAATAGATGCTTCATCAATCCCGTCGGCTGCGGTACGAACAATAACACTGCCGGGTAACTTAAATTCAGTTTGGATATTTTCAATAATTGAGCGCAAGCGTTCGCGCTCTTCTTCAGATTCAATGCGCTGTGAAACGCCAATATGATTCCCAAAAGGCATTAACACCAAATAACGCGATGGAATAGAAAGATCGGTACTTAAGCGCGCGCCTTTAGTCCCCAACATGTCTTTCATGACTTGTACGGTTAAGGTCTGCCCGGGTTGCAGTAATTCAAACACATTCGGAATGGGCTGTGAACGCGGCCAGACCATATCATTAATATGTAAAAAAGCCGTACGCGATAAGCCAATATCGACAAAGGCAGCCTGCATACCCGGTAAAACACGCACCACTTTACCTTTGTAGATATTGCCGACCAAACCCCGTTTTACTGTTCGTTCAACATACAATTCATTGACCGTACCATTTTGAATTAATGCAACGCGACACTCCATCGGCGTGACATTAATCAGCAGTTCATCTGACATAAGCAACTCAAAAACATTTTAAGAATTCTTTTAAAGCAATTAGTTTAGTACATTAATCGCTTTTAATAATGCTGCTGTTTCATGCAATGGCAAGCCCACTACATTGGTATAACTACCGACAATTTGAGGGATAAACTGCGCAGCAATCCCCTGTATTGCATAGCCGCCGGCTTTGTCTTGCGGCTCTTTGCTTGCCCAATAATATTCCATATCATGCGGCGTTAATATTTGAAACTGAACCTGTGTTTTTACCACTTGGCTGGATGTTGTCAATGCATTCATTACACAGACACCAGTCAACACATCATGCATACGCCCAGATAATTTTTGCCAAATTTCAAAAGCATGCGCTTTATTGAGCGGCTTACCAATAATTTCATTATCTAAAGAAAGGCAGGTATCGGCAGCAATAATAGTTGCATTAGGGAATTGCTGCCATACGGCATGCGCCTTTTGTTTAGCCAAGCGTTCGACATATTCAGTGGCGGTTTCTTCACGTTGTACTATTTCATCAATTTCAGGACTGCAAATTTCAAATTCGAGTCCAAGCTGCTTTAACAGCTCTTGACGGCGTGGAGAACTCGAGGCGAGAATTAAACGCGCCATCGTTTCAAACAATAATACAGTATGGGCCAAATTAAAGCACTACTGATCAACGGTGGCCAGCGACGCATCATCGGGTAATTAATACCCACCATCACTTGCGTTACCCAAAGGAAAAGTAGATACGCAACCGTTGCCAAAAAGGCAATGACCCATAAATTTAAAAAAGTGAGAATACGACGCTCACGCACAAAAAAACGCGCCGCAAAGGTCAGCAATACGAAAATTAATGCATTTTGCCCTAAGGGCGCATCAATGAGTAAATCAGTAAAGACGCCCATTCCAAATGCGAACCAAACGCCACACCAAACGGGTTGGCATAAAGTCCAATACATCACAACCAATAGCATAATGGCGGGTCGCCATGCTGACGCATCGTAAGATAATGGATAGATGCTGAGAATAGACGCGATCACAATTGAAATTGCAATTGCAATCAGCGGATCTTTATTTGTTTTCGGTCGATAATTAGCGGTTAACATAGGGTTGTTCCTTCGCTAAAGTATCTGAAAATAACACGACCACATAATGTCCACCAGAAAGCTGCGCAGCCGGTGTCACCTCAATTTTTGCAAACTCACCCGAATTGTGCCGCTGAATATTCGCGACAATTCCAATCAGGTAACCTGCAGGAAAATGCTCGCCTAAGCCAGAACTATACACCCGATCGCCAACAACAATATCGGCACTGGTTGGCACATATTGCATTTGCAATTGACCTGAATCGCCAGTGCCTGAAATAATTGCGCGCATACCTGTGCGTTCAATTCGTGCAGACAACGAGCTTTCTTTATCGGATAACAACAATACGCGCGCGCTATGGGAATAAACCGTAATAATCTGCCCCATAATGCCTTTATCATCAAGCACGACTTGCCCTTCATGCAAATGATCGGCTGTACCGCGATTAATCACAATAATGTGTCTGAGTGGATCGGCGTCGGTACCAATCACTTCTGCAATATCCATGCGCCCATCAATAATTAATGGCGTATCGAGCAAACCACGTAAACGGGTATTTTCAGCAGAAAGTTCAGATAATTTTTGTAGACGCACCTGCCCTTGTAATAACTCTGCACGTAATGCAGTGTTTTCACGGCGCAATTGTTCTTCAGATTTGGTCTGCTGACTCAGCCATTCTCTCGACATGACAGGATAACTTGCAACCGCATAAATGGGATTATATGCGGCACTTAAGACATCCCTTGCAGGTTGAATTACATGTGGCATACGCCAGTCAAAAAATAAAATGACGAAACAGGTAATTACCGCAATGATAAATGAGCGAAAAGATGGCGGTTGTCTTGAAAAAATATTCGGTTGCACCGCCGTATCCTTTTAACCTACAAAAAGCATGTCGTGGTTTGGATTATCAAAGAATTCTAAGACTTTACCACCACCACGTGTTACGCAAGTTAATGGATCTTCAGCCACAACCACAGGCAAGCCTGTTTCTTGCGCCAATAGTTTGTCTAGATTACGTAATAAACCACCACCGCCAGTCAGTACAATTCCACGTTCAGCGATATCTGATGATAATTCTGGTGGGGTTTGCTCAAGGGCAGATTTTACAGCAGAAACAATACTTTGTAATGGATCTGCAATGGCTTGCATCACTTCATCTGAAGTCACAGTAATTGAGCGTGGAACACCTTCGGCAAGGTTACGACCACGAACTTCAATTTCAAGCTTCTCGCTGCCGCCAGCAATAGCCATACCGACTTCTTTTTTGATTAATTCTGCGGTTGTTTCACCAATCACACAGCCATGTGCTTTACGTACATAGTTAATAATCTGTTCATCGAACACATCACCACCAATGCGTAAAGAGTCTGAATAAACACAGCCTTGAAGTGAAATAATGGCAATTTCAGTCGTACCGCCACCCACATCAACCACCATAGAACCACATGCTTGTTCTACAGGTAAGCCTGCACCAATCGCCGCAGCCATTGGCTCTTCAATTAAACGTACATCACGCGCGCCTGCATTAAACACAGCTTCACGAATGGCACGACGCTCAACCAAAGTCGATTTACACGGCACACAAACCACAACACGCGGTGCGGGTGGAAATAATCGCTTTTCGTGCACTTTACCAATAAATTGATTTAACATGGTTTCAGTGACTTCAAAATCAGCAATTACACCATCTTTCATCGGACGGATTGCAGAAATATTTGCTGGTGTACGACCGAGCATTTGTTTAGCATCGAGACCTACAGCAGCTACAATTTTTTGCGAACCGCTATGACGAATCGCCACTACTGTCGGTTCATTTAAAATAATGCCCCGTCCCGGCGCATAAATTAGTGTATTAGCTGTACCTAAATCAATGGCAAGATCTGGCGAAAACAAGCCAATTAGTCGTTTTAGAATCACGGGTCGTTCTCAATTTCTACAAATATGGACGCAAGGTCGCAACTTTAACTAAATGTGATGCTTTGAACAAGTCAATCGCTTATCATATAGCACAATATTTTTATTTTTTTTGATACTGACGAGGTGATGTTATGTCTACATCAGATGCGCAGCATTCAAATTTGGATGCTCAAACCATTTCACAGATTGCAAATCTTGCTCGTTTATCGCCCAATGATGCTGAATCTGCCGAGTTCGCACAAAGTCTAAATAAAATTTTAGACATGATGGAAACATTGAAAGCCTTTGATACTACTGGTATCGAACCGTTAAAAAGTCCATTTGATATGCCACAACCGCTTCGCGCTGATGTGGTCACTGAAAATAACCATCGTGAAGACTATCAAGCGATCGCACCGGCAACACAAGACGGTTTATATCTTGTGCCGCGTGTAATTGAATAAGCCCTTTTATTGTTACTTTTTGTAAAAATTTTCTATTTAGACTCTTATTATGACCGACTTACACCGCTTATCGATTCGAGAATTATCAGAAGGTTTATCTTCTGCAACGTTCTCTTCGCGTGAACTGACACAACACTATTTAGACCGTATTGCCAAACTGGACAACAAAGTCAACGCCTATGTGACGGTTGCCAACGAATACGCTTTGGCACAAGCCGATGCTGCCGATGCTGCACGTCAAGCAGGCAATGCGGGCTCACTCACAGGTATTCCACTGGCACATAAAGATATTTTTTGTACCCAAGGGCTTAAAACTTCTGCCGGTTCAAAAATGTTGGACAACTTTATTGCACCTTACAATGCTACCGTGGTTGAAAAAACCAATGCAGCCGGCTTGGTGACTTTAGGTAAAGTCAACATGGATGAATTTGCCATGGGTTCGGCGACTGAAAATTCCTATTACGGTGCGACCAAAAACCCATGGAACTTAAACCATGTTTCGGGTGGTTCATCTGGCGGTTCAGCAGCAGCGGTTGCCGCTGATCTTGCACCTTTTGCCACAGGTACAGATACGGGCGGTTCGATTCGTCAGCCAGCGTCATTTTGTGGCTTAACTGGTTTAAAACCGACTTATGGCCGTGTCTCTCGTTTCGGCATCATTGCCTACGCATCTTCACTTGACCAAGCCGGTCCAATGGCACGTTCGGCAGAAGACTGCGCCTATTTAATGAATGTGATGGCAGGTCACGATGCTAAAGATTCAACTTCGGTGAATAAAGAAGTGGATAACTACGTTGCTAATTTAAATGCCACTGCGCTTAAAGGCTTACGAATTGGTATTCCAAAGCAATACTTTAATGTTGCCGGTTTGGATGCTGAGGTCAAAGCTCGTGTTGAAGAGTCGCTAAAAAAATTGCAAGAAATGGGTGCGGTACTGGTCGAAATTGACCTAAACATGACAGAAAGCTACGTGCCGACGTACTACTTAATTGCCCCTGCCGAAGCATCGTCGAACCTGTCACGTTATGATGGCGTGCGTTATGGCTATCGTTGTGAAAACCCTGCCGATTTAATGGATTTATACAAGCGTTCACGCTCGGAAGGTTTTGGTACCGAAGTACAACGTCGTATCCTGATTGGGACCTATGCCTTGTCTGCAGGTTATTACGATGCTTACTACGTCAAAGCTCAAAAAGTTCGTCGCCTCATCCAACAAGATTTCTTAAACGCCTTTGAGAATGTGGATGTGATTGCAGCGCCTTCTGCGCCAACCACCGCATATAAACTCGGTGCAGATTTAAGCCCTGTCGAAATTTACTTAGGTGATATCTACACCTTGGCGGTAAACCTTGCTGGCTTACCTGCCATCAATGCGCCTGTTGGTTTTGACAGCAACAATTTACCAGTGGGCTTACAATTGATTGGTAACTATTGGTCTGAATCACAATTGTTATCTGTGGTACATCAATATCAACAACACACCAACTTCCATACGCAACGTGCGGCAATTGCTGAGGAGAAAGCATAATGGCTAATACTCAAAAAACTGCTAAACCGAAGTCGAACCTTATTGATGGTTGGGAAGTCGTCATTGGTATTGAAATTCACACGCAATTGGCAACCCAATCTAAAATTTTCTCAGGGTCATCAACTGAATTTGGTAATGATCCAAATACCCAAGCCAGCCTTGTCGATTTAGCCATGCCGGGTGTTTTGCCGGTACTGAATAAAGAAGTAGTCGATTTAGCCATTCGTTTCGGTTTGGGCATTGATGCATATATTGATCAAGCCTCAGTATTTGCGCGTAAAAACTATTTCTACCCAGATTCACCAAAAGGTTATCAAATCAGCCAAATGGACAACCCCATTGTAGGTTTGGGGCATATTGATATTCAACTTGAAGATGGCACCGTTAAACGTATTGGCGTGACCCGTGCGCATTTAGAAGAAGATGCCGGTAAATCCATTCACGACCAATTTGAAGGCATGTCTGGCATTGACTTAAACCGTGCCGGTACGCCTTTACTTGAGATTGTATCTGAACCCGACATGCGTTCGGTTGAAGAAGCGGTGGCGTATATTAAAGCCATTCATACCTTGGTGCGTTGGTTAGGCATTTCTGACGGTAACATGGCAGAAGGTTCATTCCGTGCCGACTGTAATGTGTCGCTACGTCGTCCGGGTCAACCGTTTGGTACACGTTGCGAGTTGAAAAACCTCAACTCATTCCGTTTTATCGAACAAGCGATTAATGTTGAAATTGAACGCCAAATGGAAATTTTGGAGTGGGATGGCACGATTGACCAAGAAACCCGTTTGTTCGATCCTGTAAAAATGGAAACGCGTTCGATGCGTTCGAAAGAAGAAGCGAACGACTACCGTTATTTCCCAGACCCTGACCTTTTACCTGTAATTATTGCCGATGCGCAAATTGAGCAAGCACGTGCAGCCTTGCCTGAATTGCCTGCAGCACGTCGTGAACGCTTTATTGCCGACTTTGGCGTGACGGAATACGATGCGCATGTGTTAACGCTGACTCGTGAAATGTCTGAATTTTACGAAGCTGTGGTGAAAGCCTCTGGCGGTGCAGCACAAGGTAAAGTGGCTGCCAACTGGGTGATGGGTGAATTCTCAGGTGCTTTAAACAAAGCAGGCTTAGAATTGGCTGAGTCCCCTGTTTCTGCTGAACAATTGGGCGGCATGATTGCCCGTATTGTCGATAACACCATTAACGGTAAAATCGCCAAGCAAGTGTTCGGTTTTATGTGGGAAGAAGGCAAATCTGCGGATGAGATCATTGCAGAAAAAGGCTTAAAGCAAGAAACCGATACAGGTGCAATTGAGGCTATTATCAAAGATGTATTGGCAGCCAATGAAAAAATGGTTGAAGAATACAAATCGGGTAAGGAAAAAGCTTTTAATGGTCTTGTTGGTCAAGTCATGAAAGCAGCCAAAGGCAAAGCCAACCCTTCGCAAGTGAATGAATTGATGAAGAAGTTGATTGGTTAAGCTGATTAATTTTGGAATAAAAACCCGCTTTAGAGCGGGTTTTTTCTAAAAAAGTTTCATGGTGATAATTTTGAACGCACCGCCTTCAACCATCTTTCATAATAGAAACATTGTTTACCAGCAACTATTACACTATAGCCATTATTCGGATTACGGGCATCATACTGATTAACTAGTTGAGTATGTTTATGCATATTGAAATCTGAAAACCCTTCATTTTTCATAATTTCAACAATTTGTGATGGTAGATATTTAGCTTTTTCAGTTTCTTTAATAACAGCATATTGTTTATTCACACCATCTGCTAATGGTGAATCAGATTTAACGAACTCAATGACTTTATCTGCTTGCCCTTTTTTATTAGCTAATTTAGGAATAAATAAGATACGATAAGCATATTTCGGATTAGAAAAGTCTTCTTCACTTAATGATTGATCAAAGTCTAAGATATAAGAGGAAATATTTCTTGGTAATCCCTCTTGATCAATCAACATTTCTTTTTGTTCTTCATCAATAGATGAAAATTGAAGACTAAATGATAGATGTTTCTCAATTCCTAAATAATCCCCAAAATATTTTTTCAAATATTCATTATAATTTAAACAACAAGCTTGAAATCTAGCACTCAATAAATCATCTATTCTATTTGTCATTTGATGTTCAATTTCATGCCTTAAACCAATTAAAAATCTTAGGTTGTTAGCAGTATCTTTATCAATCGGGGATTCAGAAGAATTTAAACAACGCTCTAACTCCCAATATTTATATGCCCCTTTAGCTGTTTTATGAAACTTTTTTCTAACTCCTTGCTGTTCAAAATATCTATATTCAACTTTTTCTTTGCGATAATATGCATGCAACAAATAAGTCCATGCAATGATCATTAATACAATATATGCTTCTGCCTTGAATGACATACTGGGATTATTAAAAATTTGTACTGCTGCTAAAGCAGACTCTCTAGACTTTTTAACTAATTCATTCTTTACTGATCCAATCTGCCTGCTTCTAACTGTCATTTCAACCGCCAATTTTTTTTAATTATGTGAAATATGGAGTTAAAACATCCAGATTCAATACTTAATGTATATTTTTCATATCATAAATTAATTTAAAATTTTGAGCCAAAATACATTACCATCAAAAATCACATCATCTACAAAACTTGAAGATTTGGGATGCCTTCAGCATTCTAAGCCTTTTTTTATGCGTGATTTTTTATATAGTGAAATCGCCAATTAGTATGGCATACCCAATTTTCAAGACTATCCTGATATTGCTATTCAAAATAGTAGCCCTCTCGGGCGCAGTGGATTTACAAACCCAACTTATCCAACAACCCCGGCGTTAAAAACGTCATCGCCACTTTATTTAAGTCAATATAACGCAATGTCCCTTGTAACTGCTGTTTCACCGCAGGGTCTTTAACTATATCCTCACCAGCACTCTGCCCTAACTGCTGAAAACTCTGCCCCACCGCCTGCAAGCCCTCAGATTGAATCACGTTTTTAGTTTGCGCTGAACATTGATCAATGATAATGCGCTGTAATACTTGAGCAAGTTTTTGATCAAGCTGATCTTTTTGTTCAGCTGTAACATGACTAAATGCTTTTAAATCAGGATGTACCGACAAAGCAGCATAGGTCCATTGCAACACCGTCGTTTTATCGGCTGCCGTGGTGGATTTCACCAAACAATCACTGAGTTGATCCACCGCAGCACCTGCACTTGCCATTTGCGACGCCCCCAACAGCGCACTCGCTAAAACAAGCGAATATCCCAAACATGAAAATTTACGGCGATTAAAAGGATAAAGGTGCGACATAGCTTCAGTTCCAATCAATAATATTCTATTTCTAACACATTCAGATGAGCGGTATCTATGACTCAGCTGTCAATCGCCCAATTAATTCATTCCTTCATAATCCCATTGTTCTGGAATATTCGGGCGTTTGGGCACGTGATCTAAGTCAATTTTTACAATTTTACTGCCTTTAAATGATTTCTGCCCTGAATCCGACACAGGTGACACTTGTAAATGATAGCGATACTTAAATTGCCATAGCATCGGTTTGATCGGTTGTATATCCACGCTTAACCAATCTTCATCATGGCATTGTCCTTTGGAAACTTTAAAGTCATCTTCTGAAAAACAGGCTCGAATCATACGGTAAAAGTAAAATGGGTAATCCTGTATAAACTGACGTGTATGACCATCTGCCTCTAGTTCGTAAAAACTCGCACGCTCAATATTTGCCCCACCACCCGAATACATTTCTGTCGTCGTGTCAATCATTGCAACCGCATATCGGTTGGCTTGCATTGGAAAAAGCCGAGGAAAAATATAAGGTTTCGATGTCATCGTTTCCTCAGTGGGACTCAGCTTTATTTGCCAATATTTGAGTAATTTCAACTCTTTCGCAACAACGTCAAACTCAGCAATCGTTTTATCTACTAGCACCCACACATGTTGATCGGGTGTTTTTAGACTTTGCAATTGCCCTTGTTGGTCACACAACGTTTTGACCTGCGTGCATAACGCATTTTTCTGTGTTTGACTGAATTGTGCTTTTTTAAATTCTAAAATGTGCAGTGGTGCAGCATAACCCGATACGCTCAAACCAGCGCATGCAACTGCAAACATGAGTTTTTTTAATGTAACTTTATGATTTAACATAACAACTCCTTAAAATAATTCATTTAAGATTCAACATATTATTTTACAACTGCTTCAATTTGATTCAGTTCCCATACGCCACCTGCAGCCAAGCCTTTACACATGCCTGTCCACATCTCTTGAGTATGCACAAACATCTGTCCATCCCATACCCATTCATCACTCGACCAACAGTCCCCAATCCCGCGCCCTTTTTGTGCACTGCTGATCATACCCGAATCGATATCAGAAGCCGACTGCGTCACATAGGTCACCGGACCTTTCAGCGATTGATCCAGCACCCAAGCCCCATACCCTTCATTATAGGCACCACGCCAGCATAAGGTGGTCGCCAGTACCTTGTTATTGCTGAGCTTGTATAGTTCAATCGGTTGCGCTTCTGCGCCATCGCCATTATAAATACCGTCACAAAAGTCCTCATCTTTTGAATCTGGATTGGTCGCCATCAACAGCGTATGTAACGCTGTATAGTGTTGGGTTTTGGGTTGAAGTGTTAAATAAGGTTTGTTGGCTGTTTTGACTTGTTTAATCACCAATTTTGGCTGTGGCATCAATACCTTAGATTCATCTAATTTGCCTTTTTTCACCAATGCACCGACCGTACCCATGCGTTTTTGAAAATCATCCATTTTCATCAACGTGGCGGTCAGGCCTGCATCGGAAATTTGCCATGTGTAATGGGCATTTTTAAAGCTGATCTCTACGTTTTGAGCAGAGTGTTGCAGTAACGCATTGACTTGAGTGGCAGAAAGTTTTCCCATTAACGGTGAATCAGCACCATCAACAGCAATAACTCCCCAATCCTTGCCATTGAGATAAAAATGAATATTTTTAATTTTTTGTTTAGGAAATATTTCTTGGTCGCCACCCGCCAAAGCAAATTCGGCGTGTACAGGCTGTTTAGCACCAGCGTTGCGGGTCAATAGAAGAGATGCAGGCAAGCCAGTCCATTCATCTTGTTGATACCCCGCTGCACGACAGGTACCGGTATTCGAACAGTACACCTCCCAATTTTGATGAAAGAATTTGATTCCTTGAATGTCTTGAGCCAAGCCCCATGAACTGACCACCAAAAGGCTACAAGCACTCAAGATTGTTTTTATATGAGTCATTGTTCAGGCAATCCTTATATTTTTAATACAAGCACCATGTTAAATCTTTGAGGAAAAATACAATAATGCACTATTGTATTCAAAATACGTACGTTTTAAACCCGCATACTTTTGAAGGATGATTTTATTCATGAACAGACATATCATAAAATATCTGCTCGTACTAGGATGCGTCTTCGCGATTGCACCGACTTATGCAGCAGTTTCCAGCTTCAACCCCACTTTCCCACATTTTTCCAGTAGCCTAAAACAGCGTAAGCAAGAGAACCAAACTGATGCACTGGGCGAAGTCGCATTTAAAAACAAGGTCACCGTACCATTTTATGGCATCACTGCAAGTAACCCAATTGGAGATGGATTAGTGAGAGAGTTTAAACAGTGCACAGCCAAAACTTGCCAATTTGATTTTAAACTGTCTGCCGAGCAAGCCAGTCAATTGAAACTACTAGATATCCCAGAAATTGGTGTGGTTTTGGTGCCTCGCACATGGCAAGACATAGAGGTGGATGTGGGCGCAAATGGAACGGGCCGTGCGTTGATCATGAGTCCCGATCAAAAACAGGCGATTAAACTTTATGATTCTTCGGTGTGTGCAGGTTGTGGTATGCCCTATGCCACGCTGTATTTTCCAAATTTGCTCAAACAAAGTGTTGAGTATGAATATGGTGGCTATCAAGACCGAAAAAAATTAATCAATATCGTACATCCATCAAAACAAGTTGCCTTCTTTAGTTATCAAATTCCGAACTTGAGCTATAAAACGCATGGTGTAGCCAAATATATTGATGATGGCGATTTTAATTTTAGAGAAATCAAAGTAACTTTGGCTCAGCCACAACAGCATTTAGTCGGAACGATTCTAAATTTTTATCATTTTACACATTAAAATACGGCGTTTATTGTTATGATTCAATGACGAATCATCTTGATCATCAAATCAAGCGTCAATCCAACACAGTATGTTCACAAGGATTATTTGAGTCACCTATAAAGACAATGAATGTTATGGAAAATCAAACGTCTACGCCAACCAATTCCGAGCTTTTTTTCGGCTTTTTAAAACTTGGCATGATCGGTTTCGGTGGTGTGCTTCCTTTAACACATCGCCTGGTGGTGGAAGAAAAACAGTGGCTGAATCCAGCAGAATTTACCAATTTACTCGGTGTATGCCAAATTTTACCCGGGGGCAATGCGGTGAATATGTCGGTGGCGATTGGCATGCATTTTCACGGCATTAAAGGTGCATTGTCTGCAATTTCAGGGCTGATTTGCGTGCCCACTTTATGCGTGATTTTACTGTATTCATTTTATGAACAGTTTCAAGCGATTGCGTGGGTGCAACATCTCATTTTAGGACTGGCCGCCACCGCAGCAGGACTGCTACTGGCCACAGGCATTAAACTCTTTAAACCCCTGATTAAAAGTAAACTCAGTTATTTAACTGTGGCGTTAATTTTTATTTTGATGGTTGGCTTGAAACTATCACTACTACTCACTTTAATCATTTTATTGAGCCTCAATATGCTGATCTTGAAGGTGAAGGCATGAATCCGGTCTTACTGGCATTATTCTGCATTTTTACCAAACTTTCATTATTGGCTTTTGGTGGCGGGGTAACGGTACTGCCTGAAATGCGTCATCAAGTGGTAGATGTTCACCATTGGCTCAGTAATGCAGAATTTAGCGCCATGTTTGCGTTATCTCAGGCGGCACCTGGGCCAAACATGATGATTTCACCGTTAATCGGTTGGCATGTGGCAGGTTTTTCAGGCTTAGCGGTGACGACCGTTGCCAAATTCGCACCCTCATCCATCGTCACTTTAGCAATGTTGCACTACTGGAATCGTTTTCAAGCACATCCATTCCGAGCACTTTTTGAATACGCATTAAAACCAATTACTGTAGGTATGGTTTTAGTCAGCGCGTATTTTATTGCACAGCCTTCTTTAACTCATCTGAGCCTTGTTGGTATTATGCTATTCACCACATTATTGGGCTGTTTGACCAAGCTACACCCAATGTGGCTGATGCTGATTGGGGCAGTTTGTGGGGTCCTTTTTCTGGCTTAATTCTCCTGTACTGTTCAATGCACAGGATAAACCGCAGATTTGAAAGCGTAAATTTAACCATTTCAAATCTGCAAAGTTTGGTTATTTTAAAATTGACTCAAAGGCTTTTAAACGCTTATAAATTGAAAGCAATTCAATAATGGTTGGCCAAGAGCTAATTAAATATTGAAACGAACTGCGTACTTGGTCAAATACGTTATTAATTTGCGACATCAGCCCAAGGGTCATTTTTCCTGCGGCAATACTTGGAAAAAGCACAAACAAACTATAAATATTATCGAGCTGTAAATACCAAATTCGAGCCAAGTTAAAATAAACATAATGGAAATATAAGCGGAAATAATTGGTACGAACGTTTGAGAAAAGTTCTTTTAAGGTTGCAGGTTGCGCACGCTCGGCATGATCTTCACCATACACCAATTCTTTACGATACGCCGCCTCAACTTTTTGATTATTAAATTCTAAGCCCGGCAGTTTAATGCCAATGGCGGCCAAAACTACGGTTCCAAACAACGCCCAAACAATCGCTGCCCAAACCAATGAATGAGGAATTGCCCCAACAAATGGTAATTCGGTGACATGTTCAGACAGTTTAAAAAGGATTGGCAGAAAGGCAATCAGCGTCATCAATGCTTTGACAAAGTTAACCCCTAAATTTTCGGTGGTGGTTGCAAAACGCATGGTATCTTCTTGAATACGTTGCGAAGCCCCTTCAATATGTCTGAGTTGTTCCCAATGGGCGGCATAATAGTCATTCATTGCCGTGCGCCAGCGAAATACATAATGGCTGACAAAAAATGAATTCAGCACAGAAATGGTCACAGCCACCATGGCAATGTTTAAAAAGGTCATTGATCCAAGATAAAGATCTTTAACATCCCCACCACTAGCCAACATTTTTTGGATTAAATCGTAAAACGGGTTGTACCAAGCATTGACCAATACGCCCACTTCAACGCTAAACCAGATATTAAATAAAATAAAAGCAGAACCCCAAATCGCCCAGCGCTGCCATGGATTTTTAGAACAGATTTTCCAAAAGGTTGCGAACACAACCGTTGCCACAAAAAACCATAAATAGAACCATAAAAAGGCGGGCGACCAAAATCTGCTGACACCAATCGGTAGTTCAGCATTGGCGTAACCGGCCGGAAAACCCAACCATGTTCCCCATTCCTTGCCCCCCGAATGCCATAATGCAAGGTTAACAAAGAACCAAATTACAAATGAAAGAAAAAAGCTTTTCGGTGCAGGAAAAAAAGATTTAAACATGATGCACAGATCATCCTTTAATTATTCAATGAACTCATTATCTGCATAATACGCATTAAAATCTTAAAAATGCGATAAATCTGTGTAATTTTCTTGTTGCTACGCTAAATCTATTCAAGACAAATTCACATTTTTTGAGGATGAATAAAACATGCCAATTGAGTTGATTTAATCTCTAAATCTAGAATTTCTGACTTATCTGGAAATATTGCTTAAAAATAAAAAAGTGCCAAAACTGGCACTTAAATTGTGTTTAAAGATGAATTACAGCGTTTTAAAACCTTGCTGACGCCATGCTTCATACACAATTACCGCAGTTGCATTCGACAAATTCAAGCTGCGTGAATTCTCGGCCATAGGTAGGCGAATCCACTGTTCTTGAGGAAACATTAAACGTACCGCTTCTGGTAAACCACGCGTTTCTGGGCCCATTAATACCGCAACAGGACGATTTAAATCGACCGTATGCGGTGTAGCCGATCCCTTAGTCGTTAAAGGGAAAATATGCTGCACACCTTGAGCCGTTAAGTTTTCAAGGCATTGTTCAATAGTGTCCCAAATTTTCATGTTTGCATATTCGTGATAATCCAAGCCCGCACGTTTAAGCTTTTTATCATCTAATTCAAAGCCTAAGGGTTTAACCAAATGCAACTGCGCCCCTGTATTCGCACATAAACGAATGATATTTCCTGTATTTGCAGGAATTTCAGGTTCGAATAAAACAACATGAATCACTTCATTACTCTCTTTTAAATACGTATCGATTTACTTACGTTCGTTCCATTGCAGTTGCTCGCGCAAAGTAACCACTTCCCCAATAATGGTGAGTGTGGGAGCTTGAATTTGATGCGCTTCAACTTTGGATGCAATATCTTGTAATGTTCCAACCACAACTTTTTGCTCGGGCGTCGTGCCTTTTGAAATTAAAGCCACCGGCATATTTGCACGTTGTCCATGCGCAATCAGCTGCTGACAAATTCGCTCTAAGCCCACCAAGCCCATGTATAAAACCAAGGTTTGGTTTTCATAAACCAATTCTTTCCATGGCAATTCAGGTGAGCCTTCCTTTAAATGCCCCGTTAAAAAGCGCACACTTTGTGCGTAATCGCGATGGGTTAACGGAATGCCCGCGTAGGCTGAACAGCCCGATGCCGCAGTAATACCCGGCACAACCTGAAAAGAAATACCCGATGCAAATAATTCTTGAATTTCTTCGCCACCACGCCCAAAAATAAACGGATCGCCACCTTTTAGGCGACAAACGCGCATGCCCTGCTGTGCATATTCAACCAACAAGGCATTAATACCATCCTGCGGGACACTGTGATTTGAACGTGCTTTGCCCACATAAATTTTTGTGGCATCGCGGCGGCACAAATCTAAAATGGGTGGAGAAACCAAACGGTCATAAATGACCACATCGGCTTGTTGCATTAAACGCAGTGCTTTTAAGGTTAATAATTCAGGATCGCCTGGGCCTGCACCCACCAAGTACACTTCGCCTTTTGGAATCGACCAATTATCTAAGGCTTGTTGCATAAGCAGATCGGCAGTTTCAGTATTGCCTGCAAACACTTGCTCTTTTAAAGGGCTTGCATACAACTCTTCCCAAAATACACGGCGTTGGTCTGGATTGGATATTTTCGCTTTAACCCGTTTACGCCACTGGCCAGAAAACTCAGCCAATGCTCCCATACCTTGCGGCACCAAAGTTTCAATTTGAGTACGTAATTGACGAGACAAAACCGGCGATGACCCATTCGATGCCACGGAAATCACCAAGGGCGAACGGTCAATAATGGCAGGCACCATAAAGCGACAATGTGGAATATCATCCACACTATTCACCAAAAGGTTTTTCTGCTCGCACAGCACAAACACCAAACGATTGACTTCAGGAACATCTGTGGCTGCAATCACCAAGCGATAAGGACAGTTTAAGTCTGACTCAGTAAACGCATGTTGCAAAAATTGACCAGACGATTGCTGCACAATTTCAAGTAGATTTGCTTCAATTTCAGGGGCAACCACATCCACAATTGCCCCTGCTTTTTGCAATAAAACCGCTTTACGATAAGCAATACTCCCGCCACCAACGATCAAACATTTTTGCTGCTGCAACTTGAGCGAAATTGGAAAAATTTCCAAAACAATCTCCTAATTTCTTTAATCCAATCGTTTTAAGCAAGAAGCATGCACAAGATTAATCGATGTAAGCTAAACCGCCCATATATGGGCGTAACACTTCTGGCACTTCTATCGAACCATCAGCACGTTGGTAATTTTCCATCACCGCAAGTAAGGTACGACCAACCGCCAAACCTGAACCATTGAGCGTATGCACCAATTCGGTTTTCTTTTGGTCTGTGCGGTAACGTGCTTTCATACGGCGTGCTTGGAAATCACCCATATTTGAAATACTTGAAATTTCACGATAGGTATTTTGGCTTGGCACCCAAACTTCTAGGTCATAGGTTTTGGTTGAACCAAAGCCCATATCGCCACCACAAAGTAAGATTTTACGATATGGCAAACCGAGCGCCTGTAAAATGCCTTCTGCATGTGTGGTCATATCTTCAAGCACTTGCATTGAATCTTCAGCTTTAACAATTTGAACCATTTCGACTTTATCGAATTGGTGCTGACGGATTAATCCACGTGTATCGCGTCCATAAGAACCGGCTTCACTACGGAAACATGGTGTATGCGCGGTATATTTTAACGGTAAACGTTCGGCATCAATAATTTCGTCACGGACAAAGTTAGTCACAGGAACTTCAGCCGTTGGAATTAAATAATATTCTTTTTCGCCTTGAAGCTTAAATAAATCTTCTTCAAATTTAGGGAGTTGACCTGTACCACGCAATGAATCTGCATTGACCAAATACGGCACATACGCTTCGGTATAACCATTTTTAAGCGTGTGTGTATCCAGCATAAACTGGGTTAAAGCACGATGTAAACGCGCCAAAGGGCCTTTCATCACGCTAAAACGAGAACCCGTCAATTTGGTTGCGGTTTCAAATTCTAAACCACCCATGAACTCACCTAAGTCGGTGTGGTCTTTAATGTCGAAATCGAATTGGCGTGGCGTACCCCATTTTAAAATTTCAAGATTATCGCTTTCATCTTTACCATTAGGCACAGAGGCATCGGGTAAATTTGGAATAGACAATAATTTTTGTTCAAGCTCATTTTGTAATTCGGCAAGCGCAACTTCTGCGGCTTTAATTTCATCACCAATGGCTTGCATACGCGCCATAATTTCGGATGCATCGCCACCTGATTTTTTGATCTGCCCGACTTGCTTAGCACCCGTATTACGCTCTGCCTGCAAATTTTCTGTTTTCGATTGCAGTTCTTTACGGCGTGTTTCTAAGGTTGCCCATTCCTCAACATTTAATTGCACACCACGTTTTGCTAGCGCCTGATTTACGGCTTCAATATTGCTTCTAAGTAATTTTGGGTCGATCATAACCAGTCAAATTGCATAAAAAAGATTGCTGAATAGTGTAAGCGCTTCACCATAAAAAATATAGTCATCTCTCACACTACAAAGCACATTTGAACCGCTTACTTAGGTAAATATTCAGGTTTAATTAAACCTTGCGCCATGTGGTATGGCAAAGTCAGCTCAGGCATGCCATCGGCATACGAAGCAATTTCATATAACGGATAGACAAACACAATTCCATGCACGCCATAATAAAAATTATCACTTAATTCGAGCTTGTCTTTACTTAGTTCATGCTCGCTCAGCCATTGTTGATTGGCCTCATACAATGCATCAATCACTTGCTGCTGTTTACCCGTTTGCACTAACTGATCGGCCATCACCCGTTGTTTACGGCTTAAATCTAAAACCACATAGTCTGAATGATACATTCCATGCGCAGCGCCAGCGTTGTAACTTGAAGAATCTAGCACAAAGCTTGCTAAATGATTATTTTGTCCCAAATAACGCGCGCGATACTGATTTTGATTCACTTGACTTGGATTCACCTCAGAGGCAGCTTTTTGAGTCGCTTTAAATGCAAGCGGCACATCTTTTTTGATACGCTGTAAAAAGTATTCATCAATCCACGCCACATTGGTTTTAACCGTAGCTAATTGATAATTGGTACATTCATCAGTTTCACAGACCACAGATTGTTGTAATTTGACTGGAACGGTTTGTGCAGTAATTAAAGGAATCGCTTGTTCTGCATTTTCTGAGCTGTTTTGCTTTGCTGCATCGGCTTGATTTGTAGATGAAGATGGCTGGCAACCTGCTAAAAACCCTGCCAACACCAAGACAGACAATAAGGTTTTAGGATAATGACGATCCCACTGTAACATGATAGAACTTTCCTAAACTCTGATTTATTTCACTATACAAAAGTTATTCGATTAAAAAAAATAATAAAAATGTATCTTATACCCACAAAGAAAAAACGCCATAGGCAGATTCGCTATGGCGTTCTATGAGTATTAAATGATAAACATCACCACAATTTAGCGGTATAGATTATTGATCAATAATATCTGTGCCTTTAGGTGGAGTAAAATTAAAGGTTGCAGCAGGAATACTGGCATTCTTATTCACTTGGCTAAACTTCACCGTGGTGGTTTGCCCTAAAGAATCATTTAAAATCATCAACGATGGCGTGCCATTTGCAGCAAAACTCATGGTCAAATTCAAAAATGCACTGTCTTTGGCTTTAGGTGTTAAGGTGTAATAGGTTTTGCTGCTATCAGGTTGCGTCACCCGATAAGACTGCATAATCTGACTGGTATTGCCAGACAACAATAACGCAGGCGTATTGGCGACCTGATCACTTAAATTTTGACGCACCGCTTGCTGCAAATCAGGATCATAAATCCAGACTGTTTTGCCCGAAGTAACAATGGTTTGTTTTGAAGGCGACGTGGTTTCCCAGAAGAATTTACCTGGACGTGCAACCTTCATGACCCCTTGAAATGTTTGATTTAAATGCTGAGAACTCAACCCTTTTTTCTGAACAGGTTTTTGACCATTCGCTTTGGTTGTTTGAGTAAAATTTGCCGAAAAGCTATGCAAGCCAGTTAATTGCTTAACTAAATTTTGTGTTGCTTGTTGCTCAGACACAGGCGCCGCGAAAACATTCATACTGACTACAGGTGTTACAAGGGCAACCCCTAAAATACTTGCGCTGATATTTCGACCAAGCACATTCATACGCTCACCTTCTATTATGTTTTTAAATGAAAAATTATCACAGCCACTATACTAACCAACACAGCCACCGCACTAAATATAGAAATGAAGAAATTTTGTATCGTTCTGTCTTCGGTTTTGTGAGCATGGTTTAAATTTTGAATAAACTATGAAGCATGCACCTCACAACAAACATAAAAAAAGCCTGCATAAGCAGGCCTTTTTTTATAGCAGTTTAATACTTATTCAGCATCAACTGTTACATAGCGACGGCCAAATTGACCTTTCACTTCAAACTTTACTACGCCGTCAGCGGTCGCAAATAAAGTATGGTCACGGCCCATACCTACGTTTGCACCAGCGTGGAACTCAGTACCACGTTGACGAACGATGATGTTACCAGCAGTTACTGATTGACCACCGTAAATTTTTACGCCTAACATTTTAGGATTCGAATCACGACCGTTTTTAGTCGATCCACCAGCTTTTTTAGAAGCCATGTCTATTACTCCTCGTGATTAGCCTGAAATACCAGTAATTTTCAACTCGGTAAACCATTGACGGTGACCTTGTTGTTTACGGTAATGTTTACGACGACGCATTTTAATAATACGGATTTTGTCGTGACGACCATGGCTAACTACTTCTGCAGTTACTTTAGCGCCAGCAACAACTGGAGCACCAATTTGAACGTTGTCACCGTTTACAAGCATTAATACATCATCAAATGTAATAGTTGTACCAGTTTCAGCTTTCAATAATTCTACTTTAAGGGTTTCACCCTCAACAACGCGGTGCTGTTTACCACCGGTTTGGATTACTGCGTACATATCGTACTCCACACTGCCCGTGTCGTCGTGCCAATACAAGGATATATTGATCTTAAAACGATCGCCACTGGGTATTATTCAAAGGCGGTTATTTTATGAAAAAAACCATAAAATCTCAAGCAATGTTTATACTTTTTTCTAAAACTGCGTTAGGTTTCGTTAAAGATCATACAAATCAACGCAAATCTGCGTTGCAATTTAGGAAACTTTAAACAAATTATGGTATAAATCAAACGCTCAAGCAGACCAGCAAACCCGTTTAAGCGATATCTACATTAGGTTGCTTAGACAAATAACATTTTATCTTTTAAATAGATCTAAGGTTTCTATTGATATGACCATTGATTTTAAGCATGACATTCTCGCGCCTGTTGCCGCTGACTTTGCAGCGATGGATACGTTCATCAATGAAGGCATTAGCTCTAAAGTCGGATTGGTCATGTCGGTCAGTAAACATGTCGTTGAAGCCGGCGGCAAACGCATGCGCCCGATTATGTGTTTACTTGCAGCACAAGCCTGCGGAGAAACAAATCTATTAAAAACACAGCGTCTTGCTGCGGTGATCGAAATGCTACATACCGCAACATTGGTACATGATGATGTGGTCGATGAATCCAATTTACGCCGTGGTCGCCCAACCGCCAATGCCACATGGAATAATCAAACAGCAGTTTTAGTTGGCGATTTTTTAATTGCCCGCGCTTTTGATTTATTGGTCGATTTAAACGACATGGTCTTGTTAAAAGAATTCTCGACAGGAACCTGTGAAATTGCCGAAGGTGAAGTCTTACAATTACAAGCACAACACCAACCCGACACCACCGAGCAAACTTACCTGAGTATTATTCATGGTAAAACGTCTCGCTTATTTGAATTGGCGACCGAAGGTGCGGCCATTTTGGCGGGCAAACCCGAATATCGAAGCGCTTTGAAACAATATGCTGGTCATTTTGGCAATGCTTTTCAAATTATTGATGATATTTTGGACTACACATCCGATGCAGAAACTTTAGGTAAAAACATTGGTGATGACCTCATGGAAGGCAAACCAACCTTACCTTTAATCTCGGCATTACAAAACACATCTGGTGAAGAACACCAGATTATTCGTAAGAGTATTGCAACGGGCGGATTGACTGAACTTGACCGTGTCATCGAAATTGTTCAAACTTGTGGGGCTTTAGACTACTGTCTTGAACGCGCCAAGCAAGAAACACAAGCTGCACTGACTGCTTTAGAGGTACTTCCTGAAAGCGCTTCGCGTCAGGCCTTACACAATTTAGCGATGCTAGCATTAGATAGAGTTCAATGATTAACCAATCCACATCAAATCAATTACTCCAACAGATTAGAACATCTATACAGCAGCAACTCGATTCTAGTGTTGCTGCTGTGAATGAACAACCCTTAGTCGACTTTATTGAAGTTTTACGCCCAAAAAACACCAAAGATAACCAAGAAATTCAGCAAAACATTAGTACGGCAATACAAATTATTTTACAAACGCCGGATTTTTCGAATTTACTGCATCAATATATTCTTAAACTGATCACCCAATATAAACAAACCAAACTTTATGCCGACAGCGGCATTTTATCTTTAGATGGCTTTTGGGATCAGCTGGGTCAGCGCCTTGTTTCTCGCATACTTCCACCACTTGAAGATGACACGCAGCTACAAGATTTAATCACCAAAGTTTTTTATAAACCGAGCGACCGCTATTGGTTAGAACGCATTGACGCCAACGATTGGGCGCTTTTATTTGGTTTATTCGACCAAGGTTTGACCGACCCAAACATTAAAAACCATTTACAGCACAGCCTAATTAAAGCCATTAATGTTCTAAGCTATCGCATTAGCGGGATTGGATTATTCCCCGAACTGATTTATGCCGAACCCAAACTGACCGAGTATGAGTCGCCTTTTATTGCACAAAATAGAGAGATGCTACAATTTATCCAGCAATTGAATTTGTCTATTCAGCAAGGTGAACAGCATAGCGAAAGCATTCCCGATGCCGCCGCTGTATTTGTAATGATTGAACAATGTAAAGACGTGGTGACCAGCATTCGCCGTGCCACCAAACGCATTGGTGTCAGCTTAAATTTAACCTATTTATTAACTGTTTTAGAGCAAAGTTTAGATCGCTTAGAGGTTCTATTACAGCTCATTAACCCTGTTTCCACGGCAAGAACCACGGCAAGTAAAGAATTACTCTCCGACTTGGTCAAAGCCATTCACAATGAAAAAAGTGTCGGGGCATTACTGTCTGCCAATAGTGAACTTTTAGCACTGCAAGTGACAGAAAATGCCAGTAAGACCGGCGAACATTATGTAAGTAGCGACAAAAAAGGCTTTTTTGGCATGTACCGCGCGGCAGCAGGTGCAGGTTTTATTATTGCCATTATGGCAACCATTAAAATTTTGTTTTCACGCTTAGTACTTTCACCGTTTATGTACGCTTTTAGCTATAGCATGAATTATGCGCTGGGCTTTGTATTTATTCATCTTCTTCATTTTACCGTTGCAACCAAACAACCCGCTATGACTGCCGCTGCATTAGCATCAACCGTACAGCACAGAAAAGGTAGTAAAACCGCGCAACTGGCTGAACTTGCTGAATTGATTGTCAATATTATCCGAACGCAATTTATTGCCATTTTGGGTAACATTAGCATTGCCATTCCAACGGCGGGAATCATCACTTATCTTTGGCCGATTATTTGGCATGAACCGTTGTTAAACACGAGCAAAGCCGCCTACACGCTACACGCCTTAGACCCGTTTACTTCATTGGCTGTGCCACATGCAGCGATTGCAGGCGTGTGTCTATTTTTGTCTGGCTTAATTGCTGGTTATTTTGACAACATGGCCATTTATCGAAAAATTGGCCCACGCATCAAAGCCCACAAAGGTTTACATAAACTGTTAGGTGAAGAACGTCAAAATCAATTTGCAGACTATATTGAACGTAATTTAGGTGCTTTAGCAGGTAACTTTTTATTCGGGATTATGCTCGGTAGCATTGGCACCATTGGCTTTATTTTGGGTTTACCTTTCGATATTCGTCACATCGCCTTTGCCTCTGCCAATTTAATTCAAGGTTTAATGTGTATTCAAAGCCCAGATATCGGCATTATTTTGGTGTCAATTCTTGGGGTCATTTTAATTGGTTTGACCAACTTATTTGTGAGCTTTTCACTCACCATTATTGTGGCACTGCGTGCACGTCGGGTACGTTTTGAACAATGGAATCCTTTGGCAAAATTAGTGCTAACGCACTTTTTTACCCGTCCAAGCGACTTTTTTTGGCCACCTAAAAACGATAGTCATATTCAACATTCAGATCCATCGTCAAAGCACTAAGTCATCCTATTCATTAAAAAAATGAATAGGAAAAATAAAATCTACACCAGATTTTTCTGTATGATTGATATTGTTTCTGTTTGGTAACCAAGTTCTACGCTTGTGTTATAACATGGGCTAAGCTTGAAAGAATTAATTAAATTTTGATATTGAAATAAAGTGTACTGGTTAGTACACTTAGCACATTCACAAAAGTATTCAAACCATCACTGTAAAGGATTTGTTATGCCCAACCTTTATATCTATATAGGTGGCATCTTGTTAGCAGCCAGTGCAATTGTTTTGCAATTTGGCTTTGCAAACATGTTCGATATTTCAACAGTTCAATGGTTTAGTCAGCATAGAACGCCTGTGCTTGATGCACTCACTCAAGTGTTTGCACTGATGGGTGGCATGCCTTTTGTGTCGATACTTACAGTACTCTGGTGCTTATATTTTTTATTGAAACAGCAATATGGGCTCGTTCTGTTTATTGTTGCTGGCATCATCGGCAGCATAATCATTGGCTGGTCACTAAAGTGGGCAATTGATCGTCCCCGTCCAGAAGTTATTTATGCCATTGTAAAAAGTTATGGTCCATCTTTCCCAAGTGCACATAGTTTATATGCTGCAACTTTAGTCAGTCTTGGAGCATGCATTTATCGCAAGCAAAATGTTTATTGGGTTGCGCTAGGTATTTTATGGTGGTTCACGATGGGAATTTCAAGAATCTATGCTGGAGTTCATTTTCCAACAGATGTTTTCGCTGGATGGGGGCTTGGTTTTTTATGGATCGCGCTCTTGTGGCAATTACGCTTACGGATAAATCAAAACGCTTTGGGTTTATTTTAAAAAATCTATAAAAGAGGTGAAACAATGATGTCAGCTAAGCTTTGGGCGCCTGCCCTTACTGCTTGCGCATTAGCAACAAGCATCGCACTTGTTGGCTGTGGTAACAATAAAAAAGAGTCCGAACAAGCTGCGGCAGCTGCTCAACAGGCGCCTATGGCTCAAGTCGGAGTAATTGTTGCACAAGCCCAAAATGTCGAAAAAACAGTCGAATTGGCCGGAAGAACGTCACCGTACGAAGTTTCAGAAGTGCGACCACAAACAGGTGGTGTGATTTTGAAACGTCTTTTTGCTGAAGGCAGTTATGTCAAAGCAGGACAAGCGTTATATCAGCTTGACCAACGGACCAATAGCGCAGCTGTTGAAAATGCCAATGCTGCGGTATTACAGCAAAGTGCCAACTTAGCGTCATTACGAACCAAAGCCAATCGTTATCAACAATTAATTGGCATTAATGCGGTGTCTAAGCAAGACTATGACGACTTATTGGGGCAAATTCGCGTTGCACAAGCGCAAGTTGAAGCTGCAAAAGCCGAAGTTAAAAATGCCAGAATTAACCTAGATTATTCAACGATTCGCGCGCCAATTTCTGGTCAAACCAACCGTTCGACCGTTACCACAGGCGCATTGGTTACGGCAAACCAAAGCAATGCGTTGGTCACCATTCAGCGTTTAGATCCGATTTATGTCGATATTAATCAATCGAGTAGCGACTTATTGCGCCTACGCCAAGAATTGAAAAAAGGCAGCTTAGGCAACAGCAACAATGCCAAAGTTAAACTGAAACTTGAAGATGGCAGCACCTACCCCATTGAAGGCACCTTGGCATTCTCTGATGCAAGCGTAGACAGCAATACAGGCAGTGTCACCATTCGTGCAATTTTCCAAAATCCAGATCATTTACTGCTTCCGGGCATGTATACCTCGGCACAAATTGTTGAAGGCGTTTTACAAAACGTTTATCGCATTCCGCAAGTTGCTGTGACCCGCACCCCAACCGGTCAAGCCACGCTATTTGTTGTGAACCAAAAAGGCATAATTGAAGTACGTAATGTCGAAACTTCAGGCACGCAAGGCACCGATTGGATTATCTCTAAAGGCTTAAATGCAGGAGATAAAGTGGTGATCGATGGTGTGGCGAAGGTTAAAGAAGGTCAGCAAGTAAAAACTGTACCGTATCAGGCACAACCTAGCGCAGCAGCACCAGCGAAACCTGCCGCAACGCAAACTCAGACATCCTCGACTGAATCAAAAGCAAAATCTAATGCTTAAAAAGGGATAGATTGAATGGCTAAGTTTTTTATTCATCGCCCAATTTTTGCTTGGGTGATTGCATTGGTGATTATGCTGGCGGGGATTATCACGCTCAGCAATATGCCCATTGCACAATATCCGACCGTTGCCCCACCGCAGATTAGTATTTCTGCATCGTATCCGGGTGCATCGGCTGAAACTTTAGAAAATACGGTTACTCAAGTCATTGAACAACAAATGAATGGCTTGGATGGACTGCGTTACATTAGTTCGCAAAGTACATCTAATGGTACCGTTTCTATTAATGTCAATTTCAAACAAGGCGTTGATGCCAACATTGCACAAGTACAAGTTCAAAATAAATTACAAACTGCAACAGCATCGTTACCTGAAATTGTACAGCGTCAAGGCATCACCATTCGAAAATCTGGCGCAAGCTTCCTACAAGTTCTGGCGTTTTATTCTCCAGATAACAGCTTGTCCGATGCGTATATTAAAGACTATGTAAACTCAAACATTAAAGACACGCTAAGCCGTGTACAAGGCGTGGGTGAAGTTCAAGTCTTTGGTGGCTCTTATGCCATGCGTATTTGGCTTGATCCAAATAAATTGACCAGTTACCAACTCACACCTAGCGATGTAAGTGCGGCAATTACGGCACAAAATGCGCAGGTTGCGGTTGGTCAATTAGGCGGTGCGCCTGCGGTTGAAGGGCAAGTGCTGAATGCAACCGTAAATGCGCAAAGCATGTTGCAAACACCAGAACAGTTTGAAAATATCATTCTGAAAAATACAACTTCTGGTGCGCAAGTTCATCTCAAAGACGTTGCACGGGTTGAGCTAGGTGCGGAAAACTATCAATTCCAATCTAAATTTAATGGTAAACCGGCTGCGGGTATCGCGATTCGTTTATCTACCGGCGCCAATGCTTTAGATACAGCAAAAAATGTTGATGCGGCTTTAGAAAAACTTCGTCCGACCTATCCTGCGGGCTTAAAAGACGATATCGCGTTTGATACCACACCGTTTATTCAGCTTTCCATTGAAAACGTTGTACATACGCTCATCGAAGCGATTGTACTGGTTTTCATTGTCATGTTCTTGTTCTTACAAAACTGGCGCGCAACCATTATTCCAACCCTTGCCGTTCCTGTGGTTGTGCTGGGAACTTTTACCGTTATTAACTTATTTGGCTTCTCGATTAACACCTTGTCGATGTTTGCAATGGTGTTAGCAATTGGTCTGTTGGTCGATGATGCAATTGTTGTGGTCGAAAACGTCGAACGGATTATGCAAGAGGAACATCTTGATCCGGTCACGGCAACAGAAAAGTCCATGAGCCAAATTACCGGTGCATTAATTGGTATTACCAGCGTATTAACTGCGGTATTCGTACCAATGGCATTTTTTAGCGGTACCACTGGGGTGATTTATCGTCAGTTCTCGTTAACGCTTGTCACCGCAATGGTGTTATCGTTAATTATTGCGCTGACCTTTACCCCTGCCCTGTGTGCAACCATATTAAAGCAGCATGACCCGAACAAAGCGCCAAGCAATAGTCTTTTTGCACGCTTTTTCCGTGGCTTTAATAACGGCTTTGACAAGTTATCGCAACGCTATCAAAACGGCGTGAACCGCATGACGCATAGCAAGCTGTTCTCTGCTATTTTATATCTTGCGGTGTTTGGGCTGTTTGGCTTCATCTTTAAAGCATTGCCAACGTCATTCTTACCCGATGAAGATCAGGGCGTGATCATGACTTTGGTACAACTACCGAATAATGCAACGCTTGAACGTACCACCAAAACTTTAGACACCATTAGCAACCATTTCCTAACACAGGAAAAAGCCAGTGTTGCTTCGGTCTTTTCAGTTTCAGGTTTCTCATTTACCGGTCAAGGGCAAAACCAAGGTTTGGCTTTTGTAAAATTAAAAGATTGGGCCGACCGTAAAACACCAGATACTCAAGTATCTGCACTGATTGGTCGTTCTATGGCATTAAATGGTATGGTTAACGATGCCTCTTTAATTTTCCCATTACAACTTCCGGCAATGCCAGAGCTTGGTGTCAGCCAAGGCTTTGACTTCATGCTAAAAGATGTGAATGGTCAAGGCCATGAGAAATTGCTTGCTGCACGTAATGCAATTTTAGGCTTAGCTGCTCAAGATAAACGCTTGATGGCAGTGCGCCCAAATGGCATGAACGATACACCACAATATAAAATTGATATTGACCAAGCGAAAGCAGGTTCAATGGGTGTCAGCACGTCAGATATTAACAACACCATGAGTATTGCTTGGGGTGGTCGTTATGTGAATGACTTTATTGACCACGGTCGAATCAAAAAAGTTTATCTTCAAGGTCAAGCAGATAGCCGCATGATGCCTGAAGACTTAAACAAATGGTATGTGCGTAACTCGTCAGGTGAAATGGTTCCATTCTCAAGCTTTGCCAGTGGTTATTGGACCTATGGTTCACCGCGTCTTGAGCGCTACAATGGCGTATCATCCATGAACATTCAAGGTTCAGCTGCGCCGGGTGTCAGCTCTGGTCAAGCCATGCAAGCAATGCATGAAATTATGCAAAAGCTGCCATCTATGGGCCTTACAGGCTTTGACTATGAATGGACTGGACTGTCTTTAGAAGAGCAAGATTCAGGCAAACAAGGCCCTGCGTTATATGCACTTTCGTTATTGATTGTCTTCTTATGCTTGGCGGCATTATATGAAAGTTGGTCTGTGCCGTTCTCGGTATTATTGGTTGTTCCACTCGGTTTAGTGGGTGCAGTTGGACTGACCTTCTTAGGTTTAAGTATTTTACATAACCCGAACCTATCGAATAACATTTACTTCCAAGTGGCGCTGATTGCGGTAATTGGTTTGTCGGCGAAAAATGCGATTTTGATTGTCGAATTTGCTAAAGAGCTGCAAGAAAAAGGCGAAAATTTATTTGATGCAACCATGCATGCGGCCAAATTACGTTTACGTCCAATCATTATGACTACGCTGGCCTTTGGTTTTGGTGTCTTGCCTTTAGCTCTTTCTTCAGGTGCAGGTGCAGGTAGCCAACATTCGGTCGGTTATGGCGTTATTGGCGGTGTATTAACATCTACTTTCTTAGGTATTTTCTTTATCCCAGTATTCTTTGTATGGATTCGTAGTATCTTTAAATACAAACCGAAGAATACAAATCATCAGGAGCATACATCGTGATGCAACAGGCAAAATCTACTTTTGCACGTGGCTTTGCAGTTTCTGCACTTGCGCTTGCTTTGACCGCGTGTCAAAGCATGCGTGGCCCAGAACCTGTAACTAAAGCAGATATTCCAACGGGCTATACCTATAAGGGCAGCAATCAAGCGTCTATTGCAGCGCAAGGTTATAAAGACTTTTTTGCAGATCCGCGTTTAATTCAAGTCATTGATTTAGCATTGCAAAATAACCGTGATTTACGTACTGCTGCCCTGAACATTCAAAAGGTTCAGCAGCAATATCAAATTACTCAAAACGATCAGTTACCAACCATTGGTAGTTCTGCAAGTTTTACCCGTGCTGCGTCGGCCAATACCGACTATAAACCCATGAATGTTTATCAAGTGGGTTTAGGGGTAACTTCTTACGAGCTTGATTTTTGGGGACGCGTTCGTAGCCTAAAAGATGCAGCTTTGGATACTTATCTTGCAACGCAAAGTGCGCACGATTCAACTCAAATTAGTTTGATTAGTCAGGTGTCGGAAGCGTGGTTAGGTTATTCTTATGCCAACGCAAATTTACGCCTTGCTGAACAAACATTACAAGCTCAGCAACAGTCGTATAACTTAAATAAGCGCCGTTTCGATGTCGGTATCGACAGCGAAGTGCCTTTACGCCAAGCGCAAATTTCAGTTGAAACGGCGCGTAATGACGTTGCCGAGTACAAAACCCAAGTGGCACAAGCACAAAACTTGTTAAATTTATTGGTTGGCCAGCCAGTACCGAATGAATTGTTACCAACACAAACTGTGCAGAAAATTACCAGCCAGTCTGTATTTGGTACAGGCTTACCAAGTGATTTATTGAATAATCGTCCCGATGTTCAACAAGCCCAATATCAACTCAGTGCGGCAGGTGCCAACATTGGCGCGGCAAAAGCACGTTTGTTCCCAACCATTAGCTTAACCAGCGCGGCAGGTTTTGCATCGACCGATTTGTCGAGCTTGTTTAAATCGGGTTCATTTGTTTGGTCATTGGCACCAAGTCTTGATTTACCCATCTTTGACTGGGGCACACGTAAAGCAAATGTGAAGATTTCTAAGACAGATCAGCAAATTGCTTTAGCGTCTTATGAAAAATCTATTCAAAATGCGTTCCGTGAAGTTAACGATGCATTAGCGATTCGTCAAAATATTGGTGATCGTCTATCTGCACAGCGCAGATTGGTTGAAGCCACCAATAAAAACTATCAACTTTCTAGCGCGCGTTTCCGTGCAGGAATTGATAATTACTTGACTGTTTTAGATGCGCAACGCTCAAACTACACGGCGCAAAAAAGCCTATTGGTTTTAGAGCAAGCGAATTTGAATAATCAAATTGAGCTGTATAAAACACTTGGTGGTGGCATAAAAGCCAACACGTCTGATCAAGTTCAGCATCAACCGTCTAGCCAAGAATTAAAAAACAATTAATTCTGATGCAAATACAAATGCTCACTTCGGTGAGCATTTTTTTATCAATTGAAAAGTTATTTCACCTTTACTTTACGAATCATTTTATACAAAAGCTGTGGTGCAACCCGAGACAATGCCACGCCTAATTTCTCTTTCATTCCACCAATCACAATATAATCTTGCCCTGCTAAAACCGCAGAGATGGCACGTTTAGCAAAGCTATTCGCATCTAAGCCCTGTTCAATGGCAGAATCTTGCTGTGCTTGCGGATTGCCTGCACCATTTAACGCATTTAAGGATACATTGGTATGTACAAATCCAGGGAAAATGACGGATACTGCAAGGCCCTGATCTGCAACTTCCGCTCTTAAACTGTTTGCCCACATATGAATTGCCGCTTTGGCTGCGGCGTAACTCGCACGATATTGCGTCCCCACCAGCCCTGCGACACTTGAAATGAAGATAATTTTTCCATGTCCTTGCGCCAAAAGTGTCGGTAAAACTGTTTTGGTTAAAAACACTTGGCCAAAATAGTCGACTTCCATAATTTTGCGTTCGGTTTGCATGGAGGTTTCAGAAATTAAAGCTCGTTGACTCACGCCTGCATTATTGATTAACCAATCAATCCGACCTTTTTTCTGCAATACGGTTTGATGTGCCGCAAGCACTTGCGCTTCATTGGTCACATCCATCAGCACATAATCATGTCGTTTAGGTTGCGCTAAACTTTGTAGTACGTTTTTAAGCTCATCTTCACGACGTGCCGACAAGATCACCTGTGCGCCTTGCGCAGCACAGACCAAAGCCAATGCCTGCCCAATACCTGACGATGCACCTGTAATCCAAACCACTTGGTCTTGTAATGTTGTCATGGATTTTTTTCCGTAAGCTGTACGCATTCAAATGCCGATTCGCTGTCTAAAAAACTTAAAAAATGCTCGATATAAAATGGTGCAACATCTAAGCCAACTTCTTGCCCTAATTGGGTTAAACGTTTATAGGCTAAGTTACAACACACTTGAATCACACCATTTAAGGTTTTATCTACCACCAAATTAAATTTAAGCAGTTGTTTCGGCTGATAAATTAATTGCTGCACGCCTAAATCAATCATTTGAATTAAACAGGCAAAGGCATCTTGAATCGCTGCTCGCTGCCCGTTTTGTACCTGTTCAATGGCAGTATTCGTTTTTAATACCAGTGCGTGATCTACGTTATATTTCAAAAAAATCTGTTCTGAGGTCGGCACAATCATGGCATCAAAATAATCAACCACTGGCTTTAAGCGCGCGTTACTTAACAAGGCAATCGACCACGGTAAATATTTTTGAATGGCATTCACCACATGCGCAATCACTTTTTCGGCGTCATCGGCAATATCATAACCGTGCGCCAAACGAATACGGCGTTTTTGCTGTTCAAGTAATTCAATAAATGCTTGCTGCACAATTTGTACCGCAACCTCTGCAAAAACCGCACCTAACGCATGTGCCTGTTTGGCGGAGGAATGGGTGTTGAGTGCGGTTTGAATTGCTAAAAATTTCTGATAAGACTCGGTATTTACCTTTAAATAAACCGCGTACGCCATACAAAACATCGTCCTTAATCTTTGCTATACCCTAACATTTTATAGCAAAAGATGTGAATCTGAATCTGTGCAGTCACCTCGCGCAAGGATTGTTTTTTTTGCTACAATAGATGCAATTTTTTATGTACTTTTGATCAGTTCATTATGACCGACGCTCAAGCAACCAATGCTCAGAACATTGCAACCACCTATGACCCAACCGATATCGAACGCAAATGGTATCAAACATGGGAAGAAAAAGGCTATTTCAAGCCATCCGGTCAAGGTGATTCATTTTGTATCATGATTCCACCGCCAAACGTCACCGGCAGTTTGCACATGGGTCATGGTTTTAACAATGCCATTATGGATGCATTGACCCGTTATAACCGTATGTCAGGTAAAAATACCTTATGGCAACCGGGAACGGACCACGCAGGGATTGCCACGCAAATGGTGGTTGAGCGTCAATTGGCCGCCCAAGATGTAAGCCGTCATGACTTAGGCCGTGAAAAATTCATTGAAAAAGTCTGGGAATGGAAAGAAAAATCGGGCGGTGCAATTACCCAACAAATTCGTCGTTTAGGTTCATCGGTGGATTGGTCACGTGAACGCTTTACCATGGACGATGGTTTATCCAATGCCGTTAAAGAAGTCTTTGTAAAATTACATGAACAAGGCTTAATTTACCGTGGCAAACGCTTGGTCAACTGGGATCCAAAATTACAAACTGCCCTGTCTGACTTAGAAGTTGAGTCTGATAAAGAAGAAGCAGGTTCATTGTGGCACTTTAAATATTTCTTTGAAGATAAAAGCTTACGCACCCACGATGGTAAAGATTACATCGTAGTCGCCACCACACGTCCTGAAACTTTATTGGGCGATACAGCGGTTGCAGTTGCCTTAGATGACGAACGCTATGCGCACTTGGTTGGTCAAAAACTGATTTTGCCAATTACTGGCCGTAGCGTTGAAATTGTGAAAGATGAATATGTCGATAAAGAGTTCGGAACAGGCTGTGTAAAAATCACCCCTGCGCACGACTTTAACGACTATGAAGTTGGTAAGCGTTGTGAACTCGCGATTATCAACATCTTTAACAAAAACGCCGAAATTTTGGCAGAGTTTGAATATATCGCTAAAGCGGGCGAGCAAATTTCTAAAACCATCCCTGCCCCTGCGGATTATATTGGTTTAGAGCGTTTTGAAGCACGTAAAAAACTGGTTGAACAAGCCGAAGCTGAAGGTTGGTTAGAACAAATTCAACCATATACGCTTAAACCACCTCGTGGCGACCGTTCAGGTGTGATTGTTGAGCCATTATTGACAGATCAATGGTATGTGAAAATTGCGCCATTGGCACAACCTGCAATTGAAGCGGTACAAGATGGTCGGATTAAGTTTGTGCCTGAACAGTACAGCAATATGTACATGGCATGGATGAACAACATTCAAGATTGGTGTATTTCACGTCAATTGTGGTGGGGTCACCGTATTCCAGCTTGGTACGATGCCGAAGGCAATGTCTATGTCGGTCGTGACGAAGCTGAAGTGCGTGCTAAACACAAGCTCGCACCTGAAGTTGAATTAAACCAAGATGAAGATGTACTCGACACATGGTTCTCATCAGGTTTATGGACTTTCTCTACTTTAGGTTGGACCGGTGATGAAGCCAAAGACAAAGCCAACTATTTCTTAAATACCTTCCACCCAACCGACGTGTTGGTGACCGGTTTTGACATTATCTTCTTCTGGGTGGCGCGTATGATTATGCTGACCATGCACTTTATGAAGAATGAAGATGGCACGCCACAAATTCCGTTTAAAACTGTGTATGTGCATGGTTTGGTGCGTGATGGCGAAGGTCAAAAAATGTCAAAATCGAAAGGCAACGTGCTTGATCCTTTAGATTTGATTGATGGTGTCGACCTTGAAACCTTAGTACAAAAACGTACGACGGGGTTGATGAACCCGAAACAAGCGGCAAAAATTGAAAAATCGACCCGTAAAGAATTCCCAGAAGGCATTCAAGCTTACGGTACAGATGCGGTACGTTTCACCTTCTGTGCGCTTGCCAATACGGGTCGTGACATCAAATTTGATATGAAACGTGTGGAAGGTTACCGTAATTTTGCCAATAAAATTTGGAACGGTACCCGTTTTGTGATGATGAATATTGAAGGTCAAACTGTGGCGCAAACGGCACAGCCTGAGCTTTGGGAATTACCAGAGCAATGGATTGTCAGCCGTTTACAAAAAGCGGAAGCGACGGTACAGCAAGCCTTTGCAACCTACCGCCTAGACCTCGCCGCACAAGCGATTTACGAGTTTATTTGGAACGAATATTGCGATTGGTATGTTGAGCTGACCAAGCCTGTTTTAAATGACGAAAACGTCAGTGAAGCACGTAAAGCCGAAGTACGCCGTGTGTTATTGGCGGTGATGGAAGCCTCGTTACGTCTAGCACACCCAATTATGCCGTATTTGACTGAAGAAATTTGGCAAACACTGGCACCAAAAATTGGTTTGGGCGGTGAAACCATCATGATGGCGGAATACCCAGTTGCCAACCCTGAAAAAATCAATGAGCAAGCCGAGGCCGATATGCAATGGCTACAAGGCTTAATTGGTGCGGTGCGTAATATTCGTGGTGAAATGGGCTTAGGTAATGCACGTTTATTGCCTGTGTTATTGCAAAACACCACCGATGCCGAAAAAGCACAAATTGCGCGTATTGAGCCGTTGTTTAAAGCCTTGGCAAAAGTTGAAAGCATTACCTTCTTGGCAGATGCTGAACAACCGCCATTGTCTTCTTCTTCGGTTGTCGGTCATGTGTCGGTATTTGTACCAATGAAAGGTTTGATTGACCCGAAAGCTGAGTTGGGTCGTTTGCAAAAAGACTTAGACAAAGTGCAAAAGCAACATGACCAAATTGCTACTAAATTGGGCAATGAAGGTTTTGTGGCAAAAGCACCTGCGGCTGTGGTTGAAGGTGAAAAAGCCAAGTTGGCTGAATTTGCGGATCAGTTAGTGAAGATTAAAGCAAATATGGATCAGATTGCAGCGCTTTGATGTGTTGATCATTTGATCTAATTTGTAGTATAAAGGGCTGATTATTCAGCCCTTTATTTTTTATGATATGCAAAATCAATTACAAACATTAGCACAAATATTCAGTGACTGTATTTTTCGTATACCAGATTATCAACGAGGTTATGCTTGGTCAGAAAAGCAACTCAAAGATTTCTGGAATGATTTAAAACAAGTCAAAGAAAAAGAAAACCACTATACAGGAGTAATAACACTAGAAGTTGTTCCTGAAAACATTTATAAGAAATGGGATAATGATCTTTGGATCATAGACTCAAGAAGCTATACACCATATTATATTGTAGATGGCCAACAAAGATTAACTACATCTATTATCTTAATTCAATGTATATTAGAAATGATAAATAATGATGATCTTTTAAATTTTACTGCTAAAGATGATATTATTAAAAGATTTATCTTTGAATCTAAGGATAAGAAAATAACACGATCCTACATATTTGGATATGAACATGACAATCCAAGTTATGAATTTTTGATTACTCAAATTTTTGGTGAAAAATTATCAAGCAATTCATTTAAAGAAACAATATATACACAAAACCTTCTTTTCGCAAAAAAATTATTTATAGAAAAAATTAAAGATTATTCAATAGAAGAGTTAGAAAACCTATATAAAAAAATCACACAACAATTATTATTTAATACATTCACAATCACTCAGGATGTAGATGTCTGTGTTGCTTTTGAAACAATGAATAATCGTGGTAGGCCACTTAGTTACCTAGAGTTGTTAAAAAATCGTTTAATTTTCTTATCATTAAAATTAGAAGATGATGAAGATGAAAAAAAACAACTTAGAATAACGATTAATGATTGTTGGAAATCAATATATCATAACTTAGGCAGAAATAAAGATAAGCCATTAGATGATGACTTATTTCTTCAATATCACTATCTTATCCATTTTGGTTCAGATTTATTAAGTACAGATAATGAAGGTTTTACTGGCCTTCGTGCACCTAAATATAGTAACAATGGTGACTTTTATACCCAAGGTTTACTAGAGGAAAAGTTTACTGCAGAGAATATTTACTTAGAAAGTGAAAATAAAATTGATTTAAATTATATATTTAAGTACACACAATCACTGCAAGAAAGTGTAGAAACTTGGTACAACATTTGGAATCCTATGGATTCAACTTATTCAGATGAAGAGAAAATATATTTAGATAAACTCAATCGAATAGAATCCATTTATTTTAAGCCTCTAACGCTTCTATTTATGCAAAAGGTTAAAAATCAATCAATAAAAATTGATTTTTTGAAAACAATTGAAAAATTTGATTTCCTTATCAAAATAACGGATCGAAATGTTATAAGAAATTATAGTAAGTTTAAAACAATACAATCTTTAGTTTTACATTTATGTACTGAATTAAAAAATGAAAGAGTTGAAGCTGTTCAATTAATCACAACACTAAATGATATATCTAGTAAAATAAAAAGTGACAGCCTATTACCAATCCTTAGACAATCTCTTAAAAATAATAATTTCTACGAATGGGATATGATAAGGTACTTTTTATTTGAATATAACCTTTCACTGCAATATAAATCTAAAACAGAAAGATCTAAGATTAATTGGTCTGCATTCAATGAAATTTATGAAAAAGACTTTATGACCATTGAACATATTTATCCACAAAATACAAGATCAGCTGAGTGGGCTATATTTAAAGACTTTAACTCAAAAGAAAAGAAAACTCTACGTAATAGTCTAGGTAACTTACTTCCTCTATCTCAACCCAAAAACTCATCCTTATCCAACAAATCTTTCAGAGATAAAGTAAATGGTAAAGATGGTTCTTATATTGGTTATCGTTTCGGTTGCTATGCAGAAAATGAAATATCAAATTTGGTAGCATGGACTCCTGAAGCTATTTTAGAACGGGGAATTACATTATTAAATTTCATGGAAAAACGTTGGGGACTAAAACTAGGGACAGAAGAGGATAAAATATCTTTATTAGGTTTAGATTTTTTACCTAGAAAAATAGTAGTTAAAACCATCTAGCGCCATCCAAAAGATGCAAGTTTTAATTATCAAGTATATATAGGTGTATGATTTATTATAACTCCCTCTTCCTACAGGATGAGGGAAATCTATAAAACCCCACCCTCCAACAACACCACCACCCCACTCACTTTTCCCATAAACTGCAATCGCTTCTTTTCAGTCGTTAATTGTTGTTTTAACTCCGCACAGTCAGCGTCAATACTTTTATAAACCTGTGCTATGTTCACCTGCTTTGCCACATGCAAAGACTGTAAAATCTCATCCAGTTGGCTGTCCAATCTTACACTTTGTGCTTGCAAAGCCAATTGATAAAACTTCACTTGCTCGGCAGAAAGTGGCTTATCGTTGAAAGACTTATTTCGCTCCAGCTGTAACTGCAATTTCAGCAAATAAAACAAATCTTGCTGTTCATAGGCTTGGCTAACCTGTTGGAACAATGCGGTTTTCTCAGATTTTTTGGTTTCATCTTGCTCACGGTCAGGGTGAATCAACGCAGTAATTTTTAAATAAACCGTTTTCAGCGACTGCGTTGCCATAAGCTCGGCTTTTTCACGTTTTTGTTGTAAGCGTTGCTGTTTGGCATATTCTTTGGCTTGTTGGTGCTGATGTCCAGCATAATCAAAATCATGGTTCATAGCTTTAGTACCTGCCTTGTTTTGATTTAGTTCAACACTATCAAAAGATTGATCATTTTTTTGCTGTACAGTTTTGTTTTTCTTATTTTTACTGGCGTTAAATTGCTGATAAAACGTATCTAATTGTAGAACATCTTCAAGCTGTAGCGATGTTAACAGTTTGGATGACTTTAATATTTGAACTAACTGCATGATTTTTACATCTAACTGTGCTACTTCAGCTTTGCTAAAATGATGGCTTTACATCAACTTTGACAGTTGTTGTAGTTGCCCAAACAACACTTCATGCAATTCACGATAAATCGGCATAAGTTTTTGTTGCAGATATTGCTGAATCTCTAGCTGTGCATGTTGCCATTGCTTGAGCGTAATTTTTTGCTGTTCAATTTGCTCAATTAACGTATTCAGCTTTTTTTGCTGTGGCGAAAGTTCAGCTTTAGGCTGTGAGCGTGTTTTGACTAAAAAAGACATGATCGCAACCCTTGTAAAATAAAGCCCAGTGTAGCAAATGGTGCGGCATGCTACACTTTCTAAAAATTAAGATTTACAATACCCATATTCAATCTATTTACCGAATGACAAGCAGTAACTGCTTTAGTCATTTTCAACCATTGCGAATTCTTTATGTATGCCATTATTCTTATCAGTATTTTTCTGATTAGCTTACTTTATACATATTTACGCGGTAAAGAGCGCCTGAAATTTTCACGTCAACTTTTTGACCATTCTACATTTTTAGGCCCTGTGAATATGTTTATGACGGGCTTTTCACGTTTGCCTGCTCAACCTTTTTTTAATGTTGAGCAATTTCCAGATCTCAAGCCCTTACAAGAGAACTGGACAATCATTCGTGATGAAGCACTCGCGTTGCAAAACCAAATTAAAGCCGCCCAAAGTAATAACGATGCCGGTTTTAACACGTTTTTTAAGCGCGGTTGGAAACGTTTTTATTTGAAATGGTACGGCGATAGTCACCCTTCAGCGCAGCAACTTTGTCCTAAAACGGTCGCGCTATTAGAAAAAATTCCGTCAGTTAAAGCCGCCATGTTTGCAGAACTTCCGTCAGGTAGCTATTTAGGTAAACACCGTGACCCTTATGCAGGATCTATTCGTTATCACTTGGGTTTAAGTACCCCCAATGATGATGCTTGCTTTATTGAAGTCGACCAAGAGCGACATAGCTGGCGCGATGGTGAAGCCACATTATTTGATGAAACCTATGTTCATTGGGCGCAAAATCAAAGCGATCAAACTCGTATTATTTTATTTTGCGATATTGAACGTCCAATGAAATGGCCATGGGCGCAAAAATTTAATCATTGGTTTGGTAAAAATATCATGTCGGCCTCTGCTTCACCCAACGATGAGCAAGATCAAACGGGTGGGATTAACCGTGTTTTTAAATATTTTTATGCCATTCATACTAAAGGGCGTGAATTAAAAGCTAAAAATCGGAAGTTGTATTATTTAAGCAAGTGGGCATTATTTTTAGTGCTGATTGGCATTATTTTATTGCCTAGTTTTATTTAAAAAAAAGAGGAATTAAGTTGGACTTAATTCCTCTTTTACCTTCAGTTAAATATTGGCATGCACCAAATTACTAATGCCCGTCACAATCATATCCACCGCAATCGAACCAATTAACAGTGCAGATAATCGGCCGACAATATCAAAGTAATAGTCGATATATTTGGCATGTTTATAACGCAAATTATCATGCATAAATTTCATTAAAATTAAAATAATGCAGGTTAAACCCAGTGTAACCGCCATAATAATCGCGGTTTTAGTCATACCAATATCAATGCCTGTCACCACCGCCGCACTAATGGTGCCGGGGCCAATCATAAACGGCATGGCCACGGTTCCCGCCAAATGTTCGGGCGCACCACGAATCGCTCCGATGGTGTCCGCACCCTGAAACACATAGCGGTAACCAATCACCAAGAAGATAATGCCGCCAAAAATTTGAAAAGATTCAAACCGTACATTCAAATAACGATTAAAAATCGCCTCACCACCCCACGCAAAAAACAGAAAGACAAAATATGCAATTAGACTGCCTTGAACCAGCGCCCGATTAAAAATTTTGGCTTCGGTATTGCGAATCATACCAATCATATAAATGCTCATTAAAAATGGATTGAGCAAGGTAAAAAATAGAACGAATGAATGAATATACGGCGATAACATATAACAAACTCAAGTTAAATTTAAGATGAAGGATCAGGGAAATTCAGTGTTTTACCTGGCGTTTCACGATTCAGATGCAAGAAGGTCAAATGACGTTCATATTTATCTAAAACATCATTAATCACCTGCTCTTTATTGTAACCCACCAAATCGTTGCCCTGACTGCCTTCAAATAAGAAGGTTTCTAAGCGATAGTAAAATATTTTTCCAAATTTACTGCGTTTACTAAATTCAGGTGCTTGATAGCGTTGTGGCCAAATTTGATAGATAAAATTTTGCTCACTTTCTAAATCGATGGTTAAGTCGATGTGATACAAATCTTTATCGTCATCATCAATGGGCACGGTTACCAGTTGTACTTGAGCGCCTTTTTCTTGCAACTCACGAACCACCTCTTTTAGCGCGGGCAAACAAATTTGGTCTAACATGCGTAGAGTCGATTTACTTCCCGGATGATGCATTACACGGGTTAGACGTTGTTTCCAATTTAAAATATCGACATTACCCACCACTGGCGCTGCATTTAAATGACGGCTTTGGTCGCGATAATCTTCTAACCGTAGCGATTTAAATAAACCTGCAACCACAAACATCATCACAAAACTAAACGGTAAACCCATAATGACGGTGGCTTTTTGCAATGAGCTGACACCATCGGTCATCAGCATGGCAAGGGTTAATAAGGCAATGGCAACCGCCCAGAAAATACGAATCCAGTTGGGTGCATCGCTATTTACATCGTGTAGGCGATAGGTGAAGTTGCCTAAAACAATTGCGCCAGAATCTGCCGAGGTCACATAAAACAGTAAACCGGTAATAAAGGCAATAACGGCAGTAACAGAAAACCAAGGATAGGTCGACAGTAATTTATAAAAGCCCAGTTCTGGTTTTGCCATAATTTCTTGCGCGAAGGCTAAATTGCCATGAACCACTTGGTACAGCGCACTATTTCCCATTACCGAAAGCCAAGCCAAGGTAAAAATAAAAGGAATAATTAAGGTGCCTGTTACAAATTGGCGAATGGTTCGCCCTTTAGAAATTCGTGCCAAAAATAGCCCGACAAATGGCGACCAAGCCACCCACCACGCCCAGAAGAATAAGGTCCAGTCTTTAATCCACTGAGTGGTTTTAGGTGATTGGTCTTGGTTATAGGCAAAAGTATCTAAAGTCATGGCCGGAAAACGACTAATATAATCGCCGACATTTAACACCAATGCATTCAGTAAAAAGTGCGTGTCACCCATAAACAATAGGAACAGTACCAATCCTAAAGCAAAATAGACATTCATCTCCGATAAAAACTTGACGCCTTTATCTACCCCAGTAATGGCAGAAATAATGGTGATAATCACCGCCAAAACCACCAAAGCCGCTTGTACAGATAAGCCTTCAGGCACACCGAATAATGTACTTAAGCCGTAATTTAGCTGTACCACACCAATACCACAGGTGGTGGCAATACCAAAAATGGTGCCCAGAACCGCAGCAATATCGACCAAATGTCCAACAATGCCATTCACTTTATCGCCAAAAATCGGGTATAACGCCGAACGAATAGTCAATGGTAAGTTGTAGCGATACGCAAAATAGCCCAACGAAATGCCAATCAGTGCATACATACACCAACCGGTTAAACCATAGTGAAACACTGTCCAAGTAATGGCTTGACGGGCAGCCTCAATGGTTTGTCCTTCACCCACTGGCGGTTGCATATATTGCATAATCGGTTCGGCAACCGAGAAGAACATTAAATCAATCCCAATACCTGCGGCAAAGAGCATGGCCGACCAGCTCATTAAACTAAATTCAGGCTTAGAATGCTTTGGCCCGAGTTTTACATCGCCATAGCGAGAACAGGCTAAAAATAATACAAAAACAATATAAACCGATGCTGCGGCAAAATAATACCAACCGAAGGTGGCACTCACCCAATCGAGAACAACATCTAAACTATGTGCAGCCAGTTGATTAAAGGCAATGGTAAAAAAAGAAAATGCCAAGACTAGGCCGGCAGAGACATAAAAAACCATTTTATTTAAACGGTTTTTAGGTGCAGCGGAACTCGCTGTACTGGAAGAATTTATAGATTCCATATCTTCCTCTTGTATTCATCATTAAATTGAAATGCATAAAAAATGCAGCTTGAATAAAAAAACGACAGATATTTTTTTGATAATGATGGCTTAACACACGACATCGCTATCAAAAAACATCCTCTAAAAATGGAGAATCAACCGCACACCTCCTATTAAAACATTGGTTTGTATTCACATTATTACAAAAGAGTAACCTCAATTTTGATTTAAAAACAATCACAGAGCGTCACGAGTAACACAGACTATACGTTCAATTGATTGATTGTTCAATCAATTGAACGTATGATCGTTGTAAACACGATATGACATTGTTTGTTTATTCCTTTATTTACTCTCTTTCGTTAAAAGATATTTTTGCTATGAATCGTCCTCGCGTTCAACCTGAACATGTCCGCCGTCAACAAATTATGGATGCTGCCTTTGTGGTGGCCACCGAAGAAGGGCTGATTAATACCACCATTGCAAAAATTGCCAAACAGGCGCAACTTTCAACCGGTATTGTGAGCCATCATTTTGGTGATAAACAAGGATTGATTAAAGCCTGTATGCGCGAAATGTTGCGTATATTACACACGAAAGTGAATGATTATCGGAGTACGGCTGCGTCATCTGCACAAGCACAAATTAAGGCAATTATTGATGCAAATTTTGATGCCAGCCAAACCACGCCTCAAGCCATGCGCCTTTGGCTTGAGTTTTGGTCGGCCAGTTTGCATACCTCAGAATTGCAACGCTTACAGCAGATTAACGACCGCCGCCTTTATTCAAATTTATATTTTTATTTTTTGCAGCTTCTACCGCAAACACAAAGTCAAATTGCAGCCACAGCCTTAGCGGCATTAATTGATGGATTATGGTTACGCGGTAGTTTAGGCGGTTCCAAACAATCCTTCGATGCAGAACAAGCACGTCATATTGCCTATAGCTATTTAGAGATGCAGCTTCATCTTTATAGCGCAGTTCAAGGAGATTAAAACATGCAAAACACCTCTGTTTACCCACTGTATATTCATGGCAAATACGTACAAGCCACAAGTGGTCAAAGCTTTGAAAGCATTAATCCTGCAACTGGCGAAGTCATTGCAACGGTTCAACAAGCCTCTAAAGCCGATATTGAAGCGGCAGTGGCAAGCGCGGTAGAAGGTCAAAAAGTGTGGGCTGCCAAAACGGCAATGGAACGCTCACGTATTTTACGCCGTGCGGTGGATATTTTACGTGAACGTAATGATGAACTTGCTCACTTAGAAACCTTAGACACGGGTAAAGCCTATAGCGAAACCTCAACCGTGGATATTGTCACTGGTGCAGATGTTTTAGAATATTACGCCGGTCTTGCAACAGCCATTCAAGGCGAGCAAGTGCCTTTACGCGAAAGTAGCTTTTTCTATACCCGCCGTGAACCTTTGGGCGTGGTTGCAGGCATTGGCGCATGGAACTATCCAATTCAAATTGCGCTGTGGAAATCTGCCCCTGCTTTAGCCGCAGGCAATGCGATGATTTTTAAACCCAGTGAAGTTACGCCTTTAAGCGTATTTAAACTGGCCGAAATTTATACCGAAGCGGGCCTACCTGCCGGCGTCTTCAACGTGGTGCAAGGCGCAGGCCGTGAAATTGGTCAACTGCTGACCGAACACCCTACCATTGAAAAAATTTCTTTTACTGGTGGAGTCGAAACAGGCAAAAAGGTTATGGCCAGTGCCGCAGGTTCAACCTTAAAAGAAGTGACCATGGAGCTTGGCGGCAAATCACCCCTGATTATTTGCGCCGACGCCAACCTTGACCGCGCAGCCGACATTGCCGTTATGGCAAACTTCTTTAGTTCAGGACAAGTCTGCACCAATGGGACTCGCGTTTTTGTGCCTGAATCGATGAAAGCTGATTTTGAACACGCTGTGGTTGAACGTGTCAAACGCATTCGCATGGGTGATCCACTCGATGCCAATACGAACTTCGGCCCGCTGACCAGTTTTGCCCATATGGAAAAAGTCTTAGGCTATATTGAATCGGGTAAACAACAAGGTGCCAAACTCTTAATTGGTGGCGAGCGCGCAACAGCAGGCAATTTAGCCCAAGGCGCATATGTGCAAGCGACCATTTTTACCGACTGCACCGATGACATGAAAATTGTCCAAGAAGAAATTTTTGGCCCTGTGATGAGCATCTTAAGTTATTCAAACATAGATGAAGCAATTAGCCGTGCCAACAACAGCATTTTTGGTTTGGCTGCGGGCGTGGTGACGCAAGATATTTCACAAGCGCATCAAATTATTCACCAACTTGAAGCCGGTATTTGCTGGATTAACACATGGGGCGAATCGCCTGCCGAAATGCCCGTAGGTGGTTATAAAGAATCTGGCGTTGGCCGTGAAAATGGCATTTCAACCCTCAACCACTACACGCGCACTAAATCCATTCAAGTTGAATTGGGCGAATACAGCTCGATTTTCTAATTTCCTTCGCCATGCACGCGATGTGCATGGCACTTTCACCCTCTATTTCCACCTCAATTTTTAGGACAGAAACGATGGCGAATCAAGAATACGATTATATTATTATTGGCGCAGGCTCGGCAGGCAATGTCCTTGCAGCGCGCTTAACTGAAGATGCAGATGTTTCAGTATTATTATTAGAAGCCGGTGGCCCAGACTACCGTCTCGATTTTCGTACCCAAATGCCGGCAGCACTCGCCTTCCCTTTACAAGGCAGACGCTATAACTGGGCCTATGAAACCGACCCTGAACCACACATGAACAATCGCCGTATGGAATGTGGCCGTGGTAAAGGTTTAGGCGGATCATCGCTGATTAACGGGATGTGTTATATCCGTGGGAATGCCATGGACTTAGACAACTGGGCCACCTTTAAAGGTTTAGAAGAATGGAGTTATGCCGACTGCTTACCGTATTACCGTAAAGCAGAAACCCGAGATATTGGCGCCAACGATTACCATGGTGGTCAAGGTCCTGTTAGTGTAACCACTCCAAAAGCCGGCAATAACGTATTATTCCACGCTATGGTTGAAGCGGGTGTACAAGCTGGTTATCCTCGTACTGACGATTTAAATGGTTATCAACAAGAAGGCTTCGGCCCGATGGATCGTACAGTGACTCCACAAGGTCGTCGCTCTAGTACGGCGCGTGGTTATTTAGATATGGCCAAAGGTCGTCCCAATTTAACCATTAAAACCCATGCTGTGACCGATAAAATTTTATTTTCAGGTAAACGTGCCATTGGTGTGCAATATTTACAAGGCAGCGATACCACACCAACAGTAGTGAATGCGCGCCGTGAAGTATTGCTGTGTGCAGGCACTATTGCATCACCACAAATTTTACAGCGCTCAGGTGTTGCCGCAAAAGCGTTACTCGATAAATTTGGCATTCCTGTGGTGCATGACTTACCGGGCGTTGGTGAAAATCTACAAGACCATTTAGAAATGTACTTACAATATGAGTGTAAACAGCCAGTTTCACTCTACCCTGCATTGCAGTGGTATAACCAACCTGCCATTGGTGCGGAATGGTTATTTTTAGGTAAAGGCACTGGTGCAAGTAACCAATTTGAAGCAGGCGGTTTTATTCGTAGCCGTGAAGAATTTGAATGGCCAAATATTCAATATCATTTCTTACCTGTTGCCATTAACTACAATGGTTCGAACGCGGTCAAAGAACATGGCTTCCAAGCCCATGTTGGTTCAATGCGCTCTCCGTCACGTGGACGTATCCGCATTAAAAGTTTAAATCCGCACGATCACCCAAGTATCTTGTTTAACTACATGTCGACCGAACAAGATTGGCAAGAATTCCGAGATGGTATTCGTATCACCCGTGAAATCATGCAGCAACCTGCGTTAGACCCGTATCGTGGCCGAGAAATCAGCCCAAGCCGTAGCGCAAAAACCGATGCCGAATTAGATGCTTTTGTGCGTGAACATGCCGAAACGGCCTTCCATCCATCGTGTAGTTGTAAAATGGGTGAAGATGATATGGCAGTGGTCGATGCTCAAGCACGCGTACACGGTGTTGAAGGGTTACGTGTGGTCGATGCCTCAATTATGCCGCTAATTATTACGGGTAACTTAAATGCCACCACCATTATGATTGGTGAAAAAATTGCCGATGTAATTCGTGGTCAAAAATTACCACGTTCTGAAGCACCTTACTTTAAAGCCAACCCGAAACATTTACGTAATGCACCATTGCGTGAGTTTGACGAAAACTTATTGTAATTTTAATGCATTAAAACCTAAAAAAATCCCGATTGCTGTTCGCAGCCATCGGGATTTTTTATGGACTTAAATTTCAATTCGCGCGCCCAATACTTTTACAAACTGGGCAAGCCACGCCGGATGCGCAGGCCATGCCGGTGCTGTCACCAAATGTCCATCGGTTACCGCTTCGGTGACGTCAATATCGGCATAATTTCCTCCAGCCAATTTCACCTCTGCGGCACAGGCAGGATACGCCGAGCAAGTTTTCCCTGTAATAACGCCAGCTGCGGCCAAAAGTTGTGGCCCATGACACACCGCCGCAATCGGTTTTTGTGCAGCATCAAACTGCTGCACAATTTCAATCACCCGCGGGTACATGCGTAAATATTCAGGCGCGCGCCCGCCCGGAATTAACAAGCCCACATAATTTTCAATATTCACCGCATCAAAGTCATAATTAATAGCAAAGTTATGCCCACGTTTTTCACTATAGGTTTGCTGACCTTCAAAGTCGTGAATGGCGGTGGCAATGCTATCGCCCGCTTTTTTTTCGGGACAAACGGCATGTACCACATAACCAAGGCCAAGTAAAAATTGAAATGGCACCATGGTTTCATAATCTTCGGCGTAATCACCAACCAGCATTAATATTTGTTTTGTCATTGTTTCGTCCTCGTGTGTTGTTCTATACATCATCAATCAAGATGTTTTATTCACATTGTTACTGTCATTTATACTAGGTAAGCATCGTTTAAAAATCAATCTAACCTATACATTAAACCGAATTAAAATTTGCGCATAAAATAAACAATAATCAAGAAAAAACCATGATGTTTCACTACAAAAAAATAGCAGATTCAACAAAACGCTGCGCTAAAATATGATTAAATTCAATTCACTTGATAGTAAGAAAACATGTCGATCGCACCCTTTCAACAACATTTGCAAGACATAGAACAGTGGCTGTGTATTCATGCACCTAAAATTGTGCATGAATCGTTTAACTTGCCTGCAACAGCAGATCAGTTAGACCAATTAGAACAAACCATTCAAAAGCCAATTCCACAAGCATTTAAAGAACTCTATGCTTGGCATAATGGTTTCAATGCCCAATCTGCCAATGTGGGCAGTTTATTTTATGGCTTAGACTTTTTTGATATCGATTTTGTTCAAAAAAATTATTTGGAAGTAAAAAACGCACAAGAAGATACTTTCTTCAAAATGGAAAATGTTGATTCAGGCATAAACCCTGAAAACCACCGTAATCCATTATGGATAAAATTTGGTGATGATTCCGCGCGTAGCAGTATCGCTTTAGATTTAGATCCACAGAATCCGAAGCAATATGGACAAATTATCTTTATAGATTATGAGTATGATGCGGTGCTGCTGGTTGCAAACTCAATAGAAGAATTGGTCGAAACGTTTTTACTGGATTTAAAACAAGGTCATTATTTGTTAAATGAAGAAGCCTTGGAAGATGGCAATCACTTTCTTGATTGCATCCCCGAAATCGATTTAAACAATTGGAAATCTAAAAGCAATATTCGTTGGAAAAGAAATTTTTAATGAAGCGCTAAAGCATTTTTGAATATGCCCCCATAACTGAAATTTCATTTATGGGGGCATATATGTCGTTTAGTACAAACAATTAAACCGCAAGGACTTTGGCAATCGACTCCGCCACATAGTACACATTGTTTTTATTTAAGCCCGCAACGCACATGCGTCCGCTACGCAATAAATAAATGGCGAATTCTTCGCGTAAACGGTCTACTTGTTCGGCAGTTAAGCCCGTGTAACTGAACATTCCACGTTGATTCACCAAATAACTAAAGTCACGGTTTGGTACACGTTGGGTGAGTTCATCACGCAAAATCGTACGCATTTCGGCAATCCGCGCGCACATGCTGTGTAATTCTTCTTGCCAATCTAAACGCAAGGCTTCATCACTTAAAACAGTATCGACCAGTACCGCACCTGTAGTCGGTGGGCTTGAATAGATTTTGCGAACTGTAGCTTTGAACTGCCCTAACACATGCTCTGCATCGTCGCTAGAGTCGCAAACGGCAGTTAAGCCACCAACACGCTCGCCATATAAAGAGAAAATTTTAGAGAACGAATTACTCAATAAAAATTTTGCCCCAGCTTGATCTAAAGCATGAATTGCGTAAGCATCTTTTTCTAAATCTTCAGCAAAACCTTGGTAAGCAATATCCAAAAATGGAATAAGATTGCGCTCGATCAGCACAGCAATGACTTCATCCCACTGTGCAGGGGTTAAATCTGCACCGGTTGGGTTATGGCAGCACGGATGCAATAGTACAATGTCTTGCTCGGGCAATTGCTTTAAGCACGCCAACATGTCATCGAATGCCACGCCATTGGTATTGGCATCGAAATATGGATATTCGGCAACATCAAAACCCGCGCCTTGAAAAATCGCAATATGGTTTTCCCATGTTGGACGGCTGACCCACACTTTAGATTGCGGGAAATATTTTTTTAAGAAATCCGCACCCACTTTAAGTGCGCCTGAACCGCCTAAAGTTTGAATGGTCACCGCACGGTTTTCTGCTTTTGCCTTGCTGTTTTGACCCAGTAATAAGACTTGTGTTACATCGCAATAGCTTTTTAGACCCGACATTGGCAAGTAAAGTTTGGCTTTTTCAACTTCTTGATTGCTTCGCAGTGCCGCTTGTTTGACTGCATTCAACTGCGGCACAATGCCTTCTTCGGTGTAATACAACCCAATACTTAAATTGACTTTATTCGAGCGTTGATCTTTTTGGAATTTTTCCATTAACGTTAAAATTGGGTCGCCCGCATACGGTTCTACATGTTGAAACATAACTGATCCATCTTGATGATTTCCTCTGCATTATAAGCACAGATTTAAAGCTGAATTGACTCATTTTTTAGCCAGTTGAACATGGTGTCACACCCAACTCAATCTGTTCTAAAATAGGACACTCTGCCATTTCACCGCCGTCACAACAAGCGGCGGTTTGTTTTAAAATTGCCAGCATTGCTTGTAATTCAGCAATTCTTTTTTCTAGCTGATAGATGTGTTGTAACGCCAGTTGTTTCACTTCAGCACTTTGCCGACTTTGGTTGCGCCACAATGCCAATAATTCTTTAATTTGCGCCACCGAAAAATCGAGTTCGCGCGCGTGGGCAATAAACTGCAAACTTTTAATGTCTTGCGCCGAATAAATACGGTAACCCGCAGCACTGCGCTCAATATTGGGAAGTAGCCCCATCGTTTCATAATAACGAATCATTTTACTTGAAAGCCCAGTTAATTGAGCCACTTCACCAATATTCATCACAATCATCCTTGAGAGAACACCGCGTTAAAACGCTTTAAACGCAAAGCATTCCCTAATACAAATACCGAAGACATCGCCATAGCAAATGCTGCAAACATGGGCGATAACAAAATGCCATAGGCAGGATACAACGCGCCTGCTGCGACGGGAATTAAGGCTGCATTATATACAAATGCCCAAAATAAATTCTGCCGAATATTTGAAATTGTGGCTTTACTCAGTGCAATGGCGTTACTCACGCCTTGTAAGTTGCCCGACATTAACACCACATCTGCCGATTCAATCGCAATATCGGTGCCTGTACCAACGGCAATGCCAATATCTGCGGCGGCCAAAGCTGGCGCATCGTTAATACCATCGCCTACGAAAGCCAAACTGCCATATTTTTGCTGTAACGCTTTTACGCTGTTTGCTTTATCTGCAGGTAACACTTCTGCCACAACTTCATCAATCCCTAATTGCTTGGCAATGGCTTGTGCGGTTAAGTGATGATCGCCCGTAATCATGACAATTTTTAAGCCCAATTGATGCAAATGCTGAATGGCGCTGGCTGTGGTGGCTTTAATGGCATCTGCCACCACCAACATGGCTGCGAGTTGTCCATCGACGGCCATATAAATTGGTGTTTGACCGGCATTTGCCAATTGCTGCATTTTGTCATCGAATGCACTTAAAGACAGCCCAAGTTGTTGCATTAAGCGTGCTGCACCCAAATGAATTTGATGACCATCTATACTCGCTTCTACGCCATAACCGGTCAGCGCCTTAAACTGTTCAACGCTTGGCAGTTGAATGTGCTGTGCTTGTGCATGATCAACAATAGCGTTGGCAATCGGATGTTCAGATTTTTGCTCAACGGCTGCCGCCCACGCCAGAATTTGGGTTGCATCAAACGGAGCTAAAACCTCGAATTCAGTTAAGCTTGGTTTGCCTTCGGTGAGTGTTCCAGTTTTATCAAATGCCACCACTTTGGCTTGTTGTAAGTGTTGCAATGCATCGCCTTGTTTGAACAAAATACCCAACTCTGCACCGCGACCAGTACTAACCATAATTGAGGTCGGAGTTGCCAACCCCATGGCACAAGGGCATGCAATAATGAGTACGGCAACCGCATTCACTAGCGCCAAACTTAACGCAGGTTGTGGCCCATAGAACCACCAAACGAAAAAGGTCATTGCAGCTAAGCCCATCACTACGGGAACAAACCAGAGGGTGACTTTGTCGACCAAACCCTGAATGGGTAATTTTGTGGCTTGCGCTTGTTCTACCAAATGCACAATTTGCGCAAGTAAGGTATTTGCACCCACAGCCGTTGCCTGAATCGTTAAGGTACCTTGCTGATTGATTGTGCCGGCCACCACAGCATCACCGACTTGTTTCGCTACCGCAAGCGGCTCGCCGGTAATCATGGACTCATCAATAAAGCTTTGCCCTTGCAAAACCTTCGCATCAACTGGAATTTTTTCTCCGGGCTGAATTAATAACTGCATGCCTTGCTGTACATCTGCAATAGCAACAGTTTGTATTTCACCATTTTTTAAAATTTTCGCAGTTTTGGGTTGTAAGCCTAATAAATGCTGGATTGCATTGGATGTTCTGCCCTTCGCTTTGGCTTCTAAATAACGGCCCAATAAAATTAAAGTCACAATCACCGCGGCAGATTCAAAATAAACATCTCTGCTACTTTGCGGCAATACATGAGGAAAAAACGTGGCAATACAAGAGAAGCTATAGGCCGCCAAGGTTCCCACGGCAACCAACGAGTTCATATCTGGCGCTAAGCGCAATAAAGCAGGTATGCCTTTTTGATAAAAGCGCCGACCTGCTAAAAGCAACACAAGGCTTGTGCAAACAAATTGAATTAAACGACTATTTTGCAGACCAATATGACTTGCAATAAAATGATGCACTGCGGGAAAAACGTGCCCAAACATTTCTAAAATAAATACTGGAAAGGTAAAAATAAGCGCAATATAAAAATCTTTTTTTAGTAATTTCGCTTCTTCTGCTCTGCGTTGTGCAAGTTCATTAACCTTACTAATTTGCTCGGGCAGAACAACACTGGCCTCGTAACCTGCGCGTGTTGTGGCTTGAATTAATGCATTTTCGGTGACGCCATCTTTTACCACAATTGTCGCTTTTTCTGTGGCTAAATTGACCTGTACATCTAGCACACCATCGACTTTTTGCAAGGCTTTTTCAACGCGTCCGACACATGATGCACAGGTCATACCTTGAATGGACAGCTCAACTTTTTTATCTGGTAAATCAATATCAAACCCAGCGCGATTCACTGCTTTTTCAAGCGTTTCGTTGTCTAACGCAATCTGGCTTTCAATGTGTGCTTGCTCGGTTGCTAAGTTAACACTGACCTGTGTTACGCCCTCTACTTTTGCCAAGGCTTTTTCAACCCGCCCAACACATGATGCACAGGTCATTCCTTTAATTTGTAAGTTTTTTATATACGACAATTGCGAATGATCCATAGCCAAACCTGAACGAGCAAACAAAGATATACAGCTAGTTTAAACCCTGACCTAGGGTTAAGGTCAATTAATTAAACAAGAATCAATTGCAATTGAATGTGTTCACTTGACCTTACCATTATGTTAAGCTTTAACATAAAGGAAATAAATATCCGGTAGAAAAACACATGAAACTCGAAATTCAGAACATGACTTGTGGTGGATGTGCTCGTGGCGTCACTGCAACAATTAAAGCCATTGATCCAAATGCAGAAATTAATATTGAACTCGAGCAAAAAATCGTAACTGTACATAGCCAAAGCAGTGCTGACGAAATTATGCATGCTCTGGCCGATGACGGCTTCCCCGCTTTACGCAAAGATTAAGTCTTAAAAGCTAAGATGAAGAGGAATTTTAGCTTTTATTATTTAATCCCAAACTTCTAGACACCCAAGAACAGCAAGATAAAACGTCAATCATTATTTTTATTCTGATTGGACTGTTTTGTGTGCTGTTCTGCTGTCATTTATTTAGGATTCATCTATGGAAGTATCCCCAACCCCACGCGGCATCATTCCAATTCGGATTTTTGCCGCATTATTACTGCTTCTAGCCCTGCCCTTACTTTTTGGTGGTGCTTATTTAGCTATTTTAGGTGGCTCTTGGTATTACCTGTTTGCAGGGATCATCCTAAGCGCATCTTCAGGTTTTCTATTTAAAAACAATTTAATGGGCGCCAAATTATTTGGGGTCTTTTTTGTTGTCACGCTGATTTGGACGATTTATGAAACAGGTAGTCGTTTCTGGGGCTGGGTACCGCGCCTTGCTTTAGTTGCCGTATTTGCCTTCTTCTTAACCTTATTGTTGCCATATATTGGACGTGGGGTTAGTCGCAAAATCTCTTATAGCCTGACCGCAGTGATTGGTGCTGCTTTTGTAGTGACGGGTATTTGTGCATTTTTACCACACAACAGCTATGAATCAGGTCAAGCATTGTCTGACAAACCATTGGTTGGAGCAGTCACTGATCCAACTCAAGCCGATTCGGACTGGACACATTATGGCCGTGACAGTAATGCAACGCGTTACTCGCCATTACAATTAATTAATACAGACAACGTTAAAGAGCTGAAACAAGCATGGGTCTATCGTACTGGCGATTTACCACCTGCGGGTAAAGACAACAAATGGGCTGCAGAACATACGCCAATTAAAGTCGGTAATGGCTTATACGTCTGTAGTGCAACCAATAATATCAGCCGTATTGACCCTGCAACAGGTAAAGAAGTCTGGAAATTTAAATCGGGCGTGGAATATAAAAGTGTTCCTTATACCGCTGCATGCCGTGGTTTAACCTATTATGAATCAAAAGTGATTCCACGTGGTCAAGCTTGCCATAGCCGTATTTTGGTCGGTACGCTAGACATGCGTTTAATTGCTGTCGACACTGAAACAGGTAAAACCTGTGAAGGCTTTGGTACACATGGTCAAACCGATTTAAATACTGGTATGGGACCTGTAACGCCTGGCTTTACTGCGGTCACTGCGCCTGTCGTTGTGGTAAATGACACCGTGATTACCAACCAAGAAGTGCGTGATAACCAACGCCGTTGGGCACCATCGGGCGTGATTCGTGGTTATGACGCAGAAACAGGTAAATTCAAATGGGCATGGGATGTTAAACGTCCAAACGACCATAGCGAACCAAAAGACGGACAAGAATACAGCCGTGGTACACCAAACTCGTGGACTGCCATGGTGGGTGATGACAAACTTGGCTTAATTTACGTTCCAATGGGCAATGCTGCTGCCGACCATTACAGCGCGTTACGTAGCCCTGAAGAAGAAAAAGTCAATGCTGCTGTGGTGGCACTCGATGCCAAAACAGGTGATTTACGTTGGTCTTTCCAAACGGTACATAAAGACGTTTGGGATCAAGATTTAGGTTCACAACCAACCTTAATGGACTACCCTGACAATACAGGTAAAGCTGTTCCTGCCATGTTAGTACCAACTAAATTAGGTCAAACCTTTATTTTAAACCGCATCACTGGTAAGCCTTTAACTCGCGTTGAAGAAAAAGCTGTTCCAACAACAGGTGGCGTAAAAGACGATCCACGTTCACCAACGCAACCGTTCTCGGTTGAAATTCCACGCTTGGGCGCTAATTTTGGCGACTTAAATGAAACCAAAATGTGGGGCATTTCACCTATCGACCAAATGATGTGTCGTATTAAATATCGTCAAGCCAATTACCAAGGTATTGATACACCACCAAGTTTAGACAAACCGTGGATCATGTATCCAGGTAACAATGGTGGTAGCGATTGGGGTAGCTATGCTTATGATGGTAACCGTGGTTTATTAATTGCCAACTGGAATAACACACCAATGTATGCCCAATTATTGTCTCGTAAAGAGGCAGATAAAGAAGGCTTGAAGTCAATGGATGATCCTAACTACAAATCTGTAGGTGGTGCGGGTCGACCAATGGCAGATACACCGTATGGCGTGAAAATCACTGCATTCTTCAGTTCAACAGGCATGCTGTGTAGCGAGCCACCGTATGGCATGATTACCGCTATTGATTTACATACCAAATCAATCTTGTGGCAGCATCCATTGGGTAGCGCAGAACGTAATGGGCCATTTAATATTGCAACCCATATGCCAATTAATATTGGTACACCAAACAACGGTGGCCCAATTATTACTGCGGGTGGTTTAACCTTCGTTGCAGCAACCACTGACGATAAGATCCGTGCTTTTGATAATCGCACAGGTAAAGAGTTATGGAGTGCAGTACTTCCTGCGGGTGGTCAAGCTACACCAATGACCTACTCCATTAATGGCGAGCAGTATCTCGTGATTATGGCGGGTGGTCATCACTTTATGAAAACACCTGTAGGGGATTATTTAGTGGCATTTAAATTGCCATCGAATAAATAATTGCTTTAGGTAATAAAAAACAGCGACTTCGGTCGCTGTTTTTTATTGGCCTCGTTTCGCAGCAAAGATGTTTAATTTTAGGTTGGCTTTATTTTAAGATTACATAATTTTAAGATCGGTCACGTTATCTGAGTGCATCAGCTAGAATAAAGGGATTTAACATAAAAAAACCACTTCAAAAGAAGTGGTTTTTTTTTAATCAGAACTGACAATTAGCCAAGTTTTTTAGCTACATAATCAATTGCAGATTGAACAGTTGTTAATTCGTTAGAATCTTCATCTGGAATAGTAATGTCGAAATCATTTTCAAAAGACATTACAAGTTCAACTAAGTCTAAAGAATCAGCACCTAAGTCATCTGTAAAAGATGCTTCGTTTTTGATTTCTTCAGCACGTAGACCCAATTGTTCTGCAACTGCTGCTTTAACACGTTGTTCGATATCGCTCACAGGAAATCTCCTCACTGCTTATGGCGTTTTTTAATGCCGTTAGTTTAATTGAATATTCAAAAATTTAAAAGGTTTACAGCTTATATTAAGCCATATATAAACCACCATTTACATGTAAGACATTACCTGTAATGTAACTGGATTTATCGCTGGCGAGAAAACTCACTGCATTTGCGATATCTTGAGGATCTCCTAGACGTCCTAATGCAACTTGCTCACTCATTTTTTTGCGAATTTCTTCACTTAACTGCTCTGTCATTTCAGTTGCAATAAAGCCTGGTGCAACCGAATTTACAGTAATTTGGCGACTGCCCATTTCTTTCGCTAAGCTACGGCTAAAAGCCTCAATTCCCGCTTTTGCAGCAGAATAATTGGCTTGGCCAGGGTTAGCAAAATGTGCAACCACAGAACTAATATTAATAATGCGTCCAAAACGTGCGCGGGTCATGCCTTTTAATACACGTTTCGACAAGCGATACACTGCCTTTAAATGAATATTTAAAATATCATCCCAATCATCTTCAGACATACGCAACAATAAGTTGTCACGGGTAATGCCCGCGTTATTGACTAGAACCAAGACTGAGCCATACTTTTGCTCGATGTCTGTCACCAATGCATCAATGGCTTGACCATCACGAACATCTAGCACAGCGCCCACGCCTTGCTCAGCAAAAGCTTGCGTCAATTTTTCTGCGCCAGCTTCAGAGGTTGCTGTACCCACAACAAAAAAACCATCTTGAAGAAGTTGTTGTGCAATCGCCGCACCAATTCCACGGCTCGCGCCGGTTACGAGGGCAACTTTACGTTCTTGTGTCATACATTTGTTCCTTCTGCGGCTAAAATCGTTTTTAGCGCATCTTCCATGCGACTTGGTGTATCCAGCGCAAATGTTTTCTCAATATTTGGCAAACGTTTTGCCATGTTACTTAAAACTGCACCCGGCCCACATTCAACAATATATGTAACACCTTGATCTTGCAAGGATTGAATGGTATTGGTCCACTGTACAGATTGATATAATTGTTCAGTTAATGCTTGGCGAAGCTGTGCAACATTGCTTGCAACTGCCGCGTTTACATTTTGTATTACAGGTATACAAGGCAGTTCAATGGCAGTTTGTTCCAAAGCCGCTGCAAACTGCTCAGCAGCAGGTTTCATCAGCAAACAATGCGAAGGCACAGAAACAGGCAAAGCAATTGCTTTAGCACCTTGTTCTTTGGCTTGTGCCATAACTGCTTCAACCAAAGCGGTTGTCCCTGCAACCACGACTTGCCCTTTGGTATTATAATTTGCTGCATTCACAGAACCTTCAGCAGCAGCTTCAGTCACAGCTTTACACAGTGCAAGTACTTGCTCATCGGCCATGCCTAAAATAGCTGCCATTGCACCTTCACCTTGCGGCACAGCACTTTGCATGAGTTTGCCACGTAAATGGACTAATTTGACGGCATCTGCCAAGCTCATGGCCTCACCAGCCACCAAAGCACTGTATTCACCTAAAGAGTGCCCTGCTAGAAAATTTGGTGCTAAACCACCTTGCTCTAACCAAACACGCCATAAAGCAATACTTGCCGTTAAAAGTACGGGTTGAGTGTTGGCTGTTTCATTTAAGCCTTCACCACTTTGTGCAATGTGCCATAAATCGAAACCCACAGCAGCAGAAGCTTCCGCAAAAGTTTCTTGCACGCTGCTAAACTGTTCTGCAATTTCAGCGAGCATGCCGATTTTTTGTGAACCTTGCCCCGGAAATACAAAGGCAGTTTTTGAGGCTTGAGCAACCTGCTCGAGTCGTTTAGCAGACATATAAAGAATCCTTTTTAGTCTTCTATTGAAGTTTGGAGCAGCAATTTAACATTATTTTTTTTACATTTTAATTGCCAAATACGACAACATTTTTAGATACATTTTTTCTAACATCTTTTTTTGGGCACAAAAAAAGGGAGCTTTCGCTCCCCTTTTACATTAAAGAAAACTTTAATGCACTTCAATTATTCAGCAGATGCTTTAGCGAATAATTGACGACCACGGTAGATACCGTCTTTAGTTACATGGTGACGACGATGAGTTTCACCAGTAGCTTGGTCTACAGTTAATGCATTCTCGGTTAAAGCGTCATGTGAACGGCGCATGTCACGGCGAGAGCGACTTTTACGGTTTTGCTGAACGGCCATGATGGCTCCTTACAAAAATCGAAAAAATGGATCAGAACAATTTCAGTTACCCTAACTCAAAAGTATAACATACTTTATGAGTTTAGTTTACCTTTTAAGCTTGTCAAAATATCAAACGGATTATCCCGTTTTTCTTCAACAATGTCCTGTTCGGTCGGTTGATGCTTATGCTCACAAACTTGATGTTTAGGAGATAATGGCACCAACAATAATAACTCATCTTCAAGTAAAGTGAGTAAATCAACAGTAGCAGCTTGTTCATACGAGCCTTTTGTTGATGTCTCATTTTCACCTAATACGATGAAATCAGCATCCTCATCCAAGCGCTCTATCAGTGATTCATCATCGACGAGGGCCAAATGAACGTCTGAAACCAGTTCTATCTCGACAGTATCCAAACAACGTTGGCATTCCATCGGAAGTTGTGTTTCTACGTGTGCATCCAACCATACGACACGATAATACGCGTCCATTGATAGTTTACAATTTACCTGAACCGATTGATCATCAATCGATCCAACTGCTTCACGAGCAATTCGAGCAAAGCGTGACAGGGGCAGTGTTCCTGACCATGTATAGCCTTGTTCAGCCCATTTAAACGGCTCAATTTGTGCCGGAAAGGTATTAGCTGACATAATTAAGGCGGCAATTCTACAAATTCATCTGAACTCTGTCAAAGTTTAAGATACAATTTTGCACTTTAAGACAGAACCATTGGGTAAATAAGTCATGCAATTGTTGCAGCCGCAACCGAAAGTTAACACGTCATCACTTGTTCACACCCTACCTATTTGGGACCCAAACATCGGCCTAGACCAAGTACAACGTGCGCTGTGGTCAGAGGCTATTTCTGAAGAGAACCAAGTAGATTGGCTTATCTTACACTTTAATGCGTGGTTTTCCCACCATAATGTTATTTTGTTCAAAGGTGAGCACGAACCTGAATATTTTCCAGCGACAGCAAATGAACCTGCAAAAATTCAATTTGCGCATGGTTTTTTTAATAGCGCGCTGCATGAAATTAGTCATTGGACCATTGCTGGGTCCAAACGCCGCTTACAACCTGACTTAGGCTATTGGTATGCACCCGATGGCCGCACGAAAGAACAGCAACAATTATTTGAACAAGTGGAAGTCAAACCGCAAGCCATTGAATGGTTATTTGCCACCGCTTTTGGCCGCAACTTTCGTGTCTCGCTGGATAATTTAACTGGTGAAGGCGGCAACGGTCATCAATTTAAAGATGCGGTATTTAACAAAGTTCAGGCTTTTTTTGCAGGCAATGCATCTTTACCACCCGATGCCACGCGCTTTATTCAGTGCATTTGCCTATGCACACGCAATGGCAAAAGTTTACAGGCAACAGAATTTAAACGTGAAATGTTAGATTAAGTTCGCCCGTGGGCCAGTTAAAAATTTGTACAAGGCACGCAACACGCTCATAATATGTATAAATCTCAGGCAGCTACGGAGAACAATGATTATGCTTCATTTAAGAATTCATCCTGACAACCCGCAACCGAGACTCATCCAACAAGCAGTAGAACGCATTCGTGCTGGCGATGTAGTGGTTTACCCTACCGATGCGGCCTACGCGATTGGCTGTCAAATTGGGAATAAAGCTGCGATGGAGCGAATTGCTCAAATTCGTAATTTAGGCAATAAACATCAATATGCGATTTTATGTAGCGATTTATCCGACATTGCCACCTTTGCCAAAGTCGATAATGCCACCTATCGACTGCTCAAAGCCAATACACCTGCAGTAACCACTTTTATTTTGACCGCGACCAGTGAAGTGCCCAAACGGCTGATGCACCCGAAAAAGAAAACGATTGGGCTACGCGTTCCCAACAACCCCATTTGCCAAATGCTGCTCAAAGAATTAGGCGAACCGTTACTCACCAGTACCTTAATTTTACCGAATCATGAAGATCCGTTAGATGATCCTTACGAAATTGAAATGCAATTGGGTAAACGGATTGATGTATTTATTGATGGCGGTTTTGGCACACTTAGCACCACCAGTATTGTCGATTTATCGGGCGATCATCCAAGCGTGATACGACATGGCGTTGGCGATGTAAGTGCATTCGAATAATTTTTCAAACCATCTGTATTGGTTTTAAACAGATTATGCGCTTTTATCCGAAATCCAGATGATCTTTATTTCATTCTGCATTGAAATCGCTTAGTATATGCGACTTATTTTTTTATCTCCTCAACTTAAAACGCTTAAGTTGGTTTTTCATGCTTTTGAAAATTCGCGTGGCATAAATAGTGTAATGAATCAAAATATCGACGCTGAAGCGGTCGCTTTATCGAATATTCGTATTTTAGATGAGTGGCAGCAAGATGTACCTGAAGATTTATATATTCCCCCTGCTGCCTTTCAAATCCTTTTGGAACAATTTGAAGGGCCATTGGACTTTTTAATCTATTTAATTCAAAAAAATGGATTCGATTTATTACAACTCGATATTGCCCCGATTGCGACCCAGTACCTTGCGTATATGGATGCAATGAAATCGTTTAATATTGAACTAACAGCCGATTATATGGTGATGGCTGCCTTACTGGCCGATTTAAAATCGCGACTTTTACTGCCAAAACCAGCAAGTGTGCAACTTGAAAAAGATCCTAAACAGGAATTAATTGATCGTTTAGAAACCTATTTACGCATTAAACAAGCCGCAGAACGTTTAGGGCAATTGCCAATTTTAGAACGAGATACCTTTAATACCCAAGTTCAGTTTGGGCAAGATCATAGCGTGTATGAAGGTTACGATGCCGCAAGCCTTCGCGATGCCTTATTTTGTATTTTTAATCGACCTGAACCGGTTATTCATCAAGTGCAGCAAGAACCAGTACTGCTTGAAGAACGCATTGCTCATATTGAAGCCATGGCCGCCTCTGGACAAATTCTAGACTTTCAAAGCCTGCTCAATCCTGCACAAGGTAAAATGGGCATGGTGGTGACATTTATGGCGGTGCTTGAATTAACACGCCAACAAAAACTACACATTGTTGGCACAGGTCAAGAGGCACCTTTATCTATTCGAGGGACAGCACATGACGCTTGATTCTATGCCAATGGCCGTTGATGACTTACATCACGAAGTTCTTATGCAACTTGAAGCGATTATTTTTGCAAGCGATGCGCCTGTTTCAATTGCACGCTTGAAAGAAGCCTTTCAAAACCAATATAATAAACAGCAGCTACGCCAATATTTACAGCAGTTAGCTGTATTGCAACACGGCCGTTCCATTGAACTGATTGAAACAGCACAAGGTTTTCGCTTTCAAGTGCGTAGCAAATACCGCGATATGATTCGTCAAACTTGGCCGGAACGCCCAACCAAGCTGTCGCCATCGTTACTTGAAACCATTGCTGTGGTTGCTTACCATCAACCGGTAACACGTGCCGATATCGAACAGATTCGAGGCGTGAGCAATAATAGTCAAATTTTACGTACTTTATTCGACTGGAACTGGATTAAAGAATCTGGTTTCCGTGAACTCCCGGGAAGACCCGCCTTGCTGGTCACAACTCCCCATTTTTTAAATGCTTTTGGTTTGTCATCTTTAAACCAACTGCCTCCCCTACAGGATGCCAAGGAAGCTTTCATGACACTTGATGCCAATGCACCAAAGTCGTGAATAGGTGGACTGTTGATTGATTAATTCTAAGGTTTACTGTCATGAGTGAAAAACTACAAAAGGTACTTGCCCGTATAGGACTAGGTTCTCGTCGTTATATGGAAGAAGTGATTGCCGCTGGACGTGTGAGTGTCAACGGTAAAATTGCCCAAGTGGGCGAACGTATTGAACCTACCGACGAACTGCGTATCGATGGCCGTAAGGTTCAATTCCAAATTGAAGATGAAATTCGTCGTCGCGTATTGGTTTATTATAAGCCTGAAGGTGAAATTTGTTCACGTAATGATCCTGAACAACGCCCAACCGTATTTGATAATTTACCACAAATTGCCAATGACCGCTGGGTGATGGTGGGACGTTTAGATATTAACAGTACAGGTTTATTGTTATTTACTAACGATGGTGAAATGGCTAACCGCTTAATGCATCCATCGAATGAAGTAGAACGTGAATACGCAGTCCGTGTGATGGGTGAATTAACGCCACAAATGCGCAGAACCTTAATTAACGGTGTCACTTTAGATGATGGTCCTGCTAAATTTGAGTCGTTATCTGACTTAGGTGGCGAAGGGATTAACCGTTGGTATCAAGTGGTGGTTAAAGAAGGTCGTAACCGTGAAGTGCGTCGTTTATTTGAATCGCAAGGTTTAAAAGTTAGCCGTTTACTGCGTACCCGTTATGGTTCAGTGATTTTACCACGTGAACTACGTACTGGTCGTTGGACTGAGCTCGACAAGCAAGAAATTGACAACCTCACCAAATTGGTTGAGTTAAAACCACGTCAAGGTACTGGTTTGTTTGGTATGGCAAAACGTCGTGCAGAAAAAATGACGGAAAAGCCAATGGCTGCACGTCGTGGTGGCTTCTTACGTCAACAACGTCGTGACAATGAAGAACAATCTCAACCACAACAACGCGCACCTCAACGTCAAGAACGTGGTGAGCGCCAAGAACGTCAAGGTGGACAACGCAGTCCGTTTGGCTTCAAACGCGACAATCACCGTTAAAATAGTATAAAAAATGCCTCTTTTTTAAGAGGCATTTTTTTGTGCATTAGCATCAATTTTGGGAATATCCAGCCAATGTGCAGTTGGAAAATGCATCGATAAATACTGTTTCAAATAACGCTGTGTATCTGTTGAAATAATTGTATCTTCGGATTCATCGTTTAAGTTATACGCCAGCGCATGTAATTGAATATTACGCGCTTTGATTGCCTCTAAGCTAAGTAAGGTGTGGTTAATACTGCCCAAACGCCCCGATGTCACTAAAATAACGGGGAAATTCTGCTGCTGAATATAATCAATCGTGAGGATTTCTTCCGTTAAAGGCACCATTAAACCACCCGCACCTTCTAAAAAAACCACGTCAAAATTTGCGGCCAGTTGCTTGGTGGCTTCGGTAATTTTATTAAAATTTACTGTACGTCCATCTAAACGCGCAGATAAATGGGGCGATGCAGGATAAGTAAAAATTTCAGGCATGGTAAGTTTGCTGTGATCTTCTGTAAACCACCCCGAACCCATAATCTGCCGATGCTGCTCGATATCTTCTGACGTTTCTAAATTACCAGTTTGAATTAATTTTTGGGTAATGACTTTTTGCCCTTGGGCGAGTTGTTGTTTGGCTAAATAACCGGTGGCATAGGTTTTACCGATGCCTGTATCAATCCCACTGACGAAATAAACCTGAGCCGTCATACTGTTCTCCGCGCAATAATATAAATGGGATGGTACGTTAAAGGATAATAAGACACGCCCTGATCGTTAATTTGACTAAACTGCGCGTAGTCTTGATCAAACTGCTTTAAGCGTTGTTTGGTCCACACAAAATGGTGTGAGCTTGCGGTTACGCCCGTTGCTTTTAAATGCTTGAGTACCCGTAAAGGATGACTAAACATAAGCTGAATACTATGCTGTTCGGTGTGCAAAACCTCAAAGCCTTGCTGTTGCAGCAAGGTGGTGATTTGCTCGGCAGAATGGTAGCTTAAACCTTGCCCTGTGAGTGCCTTAATTTCTTTTAAATTTTCTGGGCCAAAAATGGAAAAACAAAACCACCCCTGACTATGCAATGCCTGATGAATTTTAGCAAAAACATGGTTTAAATCTTGCATCCACTGTAACGCAGAGCTAGAAACAATTGCCGTTAATTGTTTAGGATAAACAATGGTTTCAGCATCGCCCAAACAAAAATCCACATTGGCATCGTGTTTGAAGAATTCCATCACCGCCGGATATAAATCATTCACAATATACTGCTCAATTTGCAATTGCGGCAGCAATAAATGCGTTAAATTGCCTGAACCACAGCCAATTTCAAACACCTTTTTTAGCGGTGTTGGGCAGTATTGCTGTATTAAGGCAGACAAATGCTGGCAAATCTGTTGCTGTGCAATCGCCTGTTCGGTATAGCTATATTTTGCTCTGGCAAACCGTTGCTGAACTTTGCTTTTATCAATATGCATACTTAAACCAGTCTACTTACAAGCTGTTGTAACTCATTTTGCGTAATCTGTGCATTTAAAGACACTCTAAGCCGCGCACTGTTTTGTGGAACCGTTGGTGGACGCACGGGCATAATATAAAACCCTTCGGCTTGCAATGCTTTGGCTTTTTCCACCGCACGGCGACTCTCGCTAATCACTATCGGCACTAAATGACTGGTTGAAGGACTACTATACCCCAAAGCGGTAATTTGCTGCTGTAAGTATTGGCTCATGTGCTGTAAATGTTGACGCTGTGCGTGCATCGTTTGCATGTGTTCAAAGATAAATTGTGTCCATGCAATATTGATGGGTGGCAGTGCCGTACTAAAAATTAACGGACGCATGCTGTTAATTAAATAGGCTTTAATAATTTCATCGCAAATTAAATATCCCCCCATTGAAGCAATGGCTTTACCAAACGTCCCCACTAAAAAGTCGATCTGATCAATCACTGCGTATTGTTCAGCACAGCCCAAACCTTTTTCGCCGCGCACGCCAATGGCATGCGCCTCATCGACATAGAGCATAACTTTGGCAAATTGCGCTTTAATGGCTGCCAACGCGGCTAAATCAGTTTCATCGCCATCCATACTAAAAATACTTTCGGTGACCACAATAATCCGTTCAAATGCCGCATCATCATGATATTTTTCAATTAATTGCTGCAAATGGCTTAAGTCGTTGTGGCGATAACGCACATATTTGGCGCTGCTTAATCGAATGCCATCAATCATACTGGCATGAATCAGTTTATCTGCCAAAATTAAGGTTTTGCTGTCGGCAAGCGCTGGCAAAATGCCAATATTCATGTGGTAGCCGCTGTTAAATAACAAGGCACTACGTCCTAAAAAAGCCTGCGATAAACTCTGCTCTAAAGCGCTATATTCTGGATAATTGCCCGTCAGCAACCGCGATGATGATGTGGTTAACTGTCGTTTGTGCATCGGCAGCTGTTGAAAAAATTGCGTGCGTAATTCTTGCTGATTTGCTAAACCCAAATAATCATTGGATGACAAATTCAGCATTTGTTGTCCATCGACACAGATCATTTTTTCAAACTGAGTATTGTCGGTAAATTGCCGATAATTACCTTGTTGTTTGAGCTGTGCAAGCGCTGCTGCATAATGGTCAAGCAAAGCCATATCACGCGCCTCCTTTAAGTTGTGAAACCACAGCAATTAACTGCATTAATAAGGTATCAAGCTCATCTTCTAGAATAATATACGGCGGCATTACATAAACCAATTTTCCAAATGGGCGCACCCAAATGCCACGTTGCACAAATTCTTGCTGTAACTGCGCCATGTCTACCGCATGGTTCAGTTCAACCACACCAATTGCACCAAGTACCCGAACATCGGCCACGTGCGCAAGATCGGCCAGCGGAGTTAAAGCCTTAGTTAACTGCGTTTCAATGTCGCGAATTCGCTGCTGCCAGTTTTGTGCCAGTAACAACTGGGTACTGCGATGCGCAACTGCACACGCTAAGGGATTCGCCATAAAAGTTGGGCCGTGCATAAACACGCCTGCTTCACCACGGGAAATTGTTTCGGCAACCTCGGTGGTGGTTAATGTTGCAGACAGCGTGAGATAACCACCGGTTAAGGCTTTGCCAATGCACATAATATCTGGTTCAACTTGCGCATGTTCCCACGCAAACAGTTTACCTGTGCGACCAAAACCTGTGGCAATTTCATCAAAAATGACCAATAACTGATATTTTTCACACAAACGTTTCACTTGGCGCAAATATTCAGGATGATAAAAACGCATGCCACCGGCCCCCTGCACAATCGGCTCAATGATAAATGCTGCAAGCTGCTCGTGCTTATCTTTAAGTAATTGTTCTAATTCAAATATATCTTGTGGATTCCACGCGCCATCAAAACGGCTTTGCGGTGCTGCCACAAAATAACGAACCGGTAAACAGGAACCAAAAATTTGATGCATGCCAGTTACAGGGTCGCACACCGACATCGCATTCCACGTATCGCCATGGTAGCCCGAACGTGTACTGACAAAATTGGTTTTTTCTTTTTTGCCTTGGGCATTCCAATATTGCACCGCCATTTTTAAAGCCACTTCCACAGCAACTGAACCGGAGTCGGCATAGAAGATTTTTTGCAGTTGTGGTGGTGTAATACTTAAAAGCAATTTACCCAGTTCAATGGCAGGGTCATGCGTTAAACCACCAAACATAATATGCGACATACGGGTTAATTGGTCGGTTACGGCTTGGTTTAATTCAGGATGATTATACCCATGGATTGCACACCACCAAGATGACATGCCATCGATCAACGTTCTACCATCTTCTAATTCAATGGTAGAGCCATATGCCTGTTTAACCTTAAATGTCGGCAATGGATTCAGCATTGAAGTATAAGGATGCCATAAATGCTGCGCATCGAATTGATCGACCATGTTACATCAGTCCGTTTTTACACAATGGACTGCATAGTAAGGTGTTTTTTCAATAGATTCTATTGCCAGATCAGTCAAAAAATCAGGACTTATAAAAAAGTGTCAATTGCTTGCAAAGTTTGCTGGATATCAAACACAGGAAAACTATGTCCAGCATTTTCTAAAAGCTGCACGCTAACGTTTTTTGTGGCGATTTGTAAAATATTTTGCTGAACTTTGCTTGGAACCAGTGTGTCTTGCTCGGCAAAAACAAAATGAATCGGTGCTGGATATGTACGTAAAATATCGCACAAATGGAGCGACTGAAGTTGCAATAATCCTTGGATTAATTCTATTTTTTGCGGCGGATTGGCATGGGTTAATAAAAATGACCAGTTTTGTTTTAATGCTGGCTGACCTGTGCAAATGTTTAAATAAAACTGCTTTAAGGTCGCCGCAGGGTTATTTAAAAATTGTTGTTTAAACCGATGAAATTCATTTTCAGGCATGGCATGTGGCCATGTTACATTGGCCACAAAACAAGGATTGCTTGCCAAACAAATTACAGGTTTTGCTTGTTGAAACCGTTGCCATAAGGTGTGCGCCAGCAAAAGTGCCAACTGCCCACCCAATGACCACCCTATTAGAATATCGGCCAACTGCGCCTGCTGCACAGCTTTTTGTAATGCGTCAGGCTGCTGTGCATCAAAAATATCCATGAGTTCAACACAATGCCCTTGTTGCTGCAATGCCGTTTGCAACGCCTGCAACGGCGCAATGCCTACGCCCCACCCTGTAATCAGCAATATACGCTTGGACATGTGTGTCATCCATTCAAAATTTAAGCTTAGCAGTATACGCCAATGTGAATTTTCACTATGTGCAAGATCTGCCAAATTTAAACCGTGCTTCTATCGCATCATTACAAAAGCAGGGATCAATTATTTGAGTTTATTTTGAATTTCGCGTTTGGCTGCATCGAGTTGTTGCATAAATTGGGCATCGGCATGCAAACGTGCTACTTCAGCAGCACCGGTTATACGCCCTGCGTCTACATCACTTTGCCAATGCATTCCACAAATGACGCGACTTTGCCCAAATTCATAGCCACGTTTTAAAATTTCATTTTGGCGATCTGGGCGAATTTCTGCCAAAATCAATGCACTTGACCAACCAATGGTGGTATGCCCTGAAGGATATGAACCATTTTTGCTTAAATTGGCTTCATCATTAGGGGTACACGAATGGCTATTAAAAAACACAAAAGGTCGTAAGCGCATATAGTGCTCTTTGGCAGCTTTTGTGGCGTAATTGCCACTGTCTGTACGCAGTTTTTTTAATACATCGTAAGTGATTGGGGTGTTTTTTTCAGAAATTTCTATACCAAATGCTTGCGAAAAAGGTTGACCAATATTGGCATCGGATAAATCTGCATCATCGGCGGCTTGCTTCCAACGTGCAGTACCAACAAGGCTTCGTGCCTGATCATACGCAGCTTTGTCGCGCAAAAAATCAACACTGTCATATGCCGGTGGTGCAGGCAAAATTTGCAAGCTATCTGGGGCTTGTGCCGCAGTTAAAAAAGAATCTTTGGGCTGTGCATTTACTGCCGCCGAACCCAATACACTCGCCCCAAGCATAATTGCTACAGATATTTTTGCCTTCATTTTAACGTTAAGCTCAAACAGAAATTAGGCTTAAATTAATCCGCTTTTTTGACAACATGATGACGCCTTTTTTACCTTTTGATGACAGACAGACTTTCAGGTAAAAGCGGCTTATAATGCAGCATATTCTTTGGTTTAGAAAATCTGCACATGTATACAGGCATTGTTTTAGGCACTGAAAAAATTCAAAACATTGAAACTAAAAATGGGTATCGCACCATTTTTGTCAGCAACAGCAAAGGCTTTTTAAATGATGTTTTTATTGGTGCCAGTGTCGCCATTGATGGCACATGTTTAACCGTAACCGAAATTGCAAACGACTTCAGCTGGGTCAGCTTTGATGTTGCCGACACCACGCAACAAATCACCACGTTGGCACAGCTTAAACCCGAACAACAGGTGAATATTGAACGTTCCTTTAAAATGGGAATGGAAAATGGGGGGCATCAACTATACGGGCATATTGAAGGCATGGCCGAAGTTAAACAAGCTATTCACAACGGTGCAACCTTACATTTAGATTTAGCCATTCCGCCCGAAAAAATGCGCTATTTCTTTTTAAAAGGCTTTATTGGCTTACACGGCTGTAGTTTAACAGTGAATCATGTCGATAAAACCACACATCAAATTTCAGTCGATTTAATTCCAGAAACGCTACGTTTAACCAATTTACAATTTGTGCAGCAAGGCGATTTTTTAAATTATGAAATTGACCAAACCACCCGTACTTTGGTCGATACCATTGAAGCCATTTATGCCAATAAAATGGAGCGTGGCATTTAAACCAAATCTGCACATCTAGCTGATAAGATGCTCTGTCCATCAATGATGGTCATTTGTATCTGCTCGCTTAAATCAGGACAATCCTGATTAAAATGCGTTCCACGACTTTCATGGCGCTGCAACGCACTTTTTAGCATCAGCAAGGCGGTATATAACCCATGCGGCACGCATTCCTGCTGTGCAATACATTGCTGCCGCCAATACAATAACTGCTGATACAACTGCTGCATATCCGCAAAGTTCCGCTGAATTCCAAAACATTGACTCATACGTTGCTGTAACTGCGCGAATGAAAATGACTGATTATATTGGAATGGCGCAAGCGGATGAAACTGTAGTTGAATGCTGTGTGCGCTAGCGTGAGGTACTTGCCATTCGGTGGGTTGACAAATTAACTGGGCGATACGCCGCCCAACCACCACACATTCGAGTAAAGAATTACTCGCAAGCCGATTGGCACCATGCAGCCCTGTGCAGGCAACTTCGCCAACCACATACAAATTCACCACATCACTTCGACCATCGGCATCACTAAATACCCCACCACAGGCATAATGTGCAGCAGGCGCAACGGGAATTTGCTGGCTGCAAATATCTAAGCCCAAACTTAAACAATGTTGATAAATAGCCGGAAAATGATGTTGAATAAATTCTGCTGATAAATGCGTCATATCCAAATACACGCTTGGATTTTTTTGCAGCTCATTGGCAATGGCGCGCGCCACAATATCTCGAGGTGCAAGTTCCGCACGCACATCGTACTCAGGCATAAAACGCCGCCCTTGATGATCTCTTAAAATGCCTCCTTCACCGCGTAAAGCTTCTGAAATTAAAAAACCATCTGCATTCGGCAAAGCCAGCGCGGTTGGATGGAACTGAATAAATTCTAAATTCGCCACTCGGCAACCGGCTTGCCACGCCAATGCTACGCCATCGCCGGTTGCTGTCACTGGATTGGTGGTTAAAGCAAACAATTGCCCAAGCCCACCAGTGGCTAAAATAGTATGTTGTGCTGCAATGGTACTAAGCTGTTGATGAGCATTAATCAACACCGCACCCTTGCATTGCCCTTGTTCAACCCACAATGTTTTAACATCATGCTCGGTTAAACAGGTCACATTAAACTGCTGTTTAAGTCGCTGTTGTAACGTAGATGTAATTTCATATCCGGTGTAATCGGCAACATGAGCCACTCGGCGCTGACCATGACCGCCTTCACGGGTTAAATGCAGTTGTTGATTATCCTGACAGGTAAAAGTGACACCTTGCTGAATTAGCCAATCAATGGATTGCGGGGCATCGTGTAAGATCTTTTCAACCTGCTGTACATCACACAACCCTGCGCCTGCAATTAAAGTATCTTCAATATGCTGGGCAAAGCTGTCGTCTGCATCTAAAACTGCGGCAATGCCGCCTTGTGCCAAATAACTCGCGCAAGTATTTAAATCGGCTTTAGCCACAATGGCAATTTTTAAGTGGCTAGGCAAAGATAAAGCAACAGTTAAACCTGCTAGCCCCGCCCCAATAATTAAAACATCATAATGCTGAATGGTGTTCATGCTGCTCTGCCAACCAATCTTTAAACATCACCAATTCTTTGGCTAAACCTTGCTGTTGTTGATAGCCTTTATACGCTGCTGCGAAATTCAACATTTTTAAAATGGGTTGTTTGGCTTTTTCAACCAATGCGGCGCTTAAATGAATTTGTTGATCTTGATGCTTTAATGCAGCTACACATGCCGCTAAACCATTCATTGCCATCCACGGGCAAAATGCACACGATTTACACGTTGCACCATGGCCTGCGGTTGGCGCAGCATAAAATTGTTGATGCGGTGCATGTTTTTTCATTTCATGCAAAATGCCCTGATCGGTCGCAACAATAAATGCCGCTTCTGGACGTTGTTTAACCGCATTTAATAGCTTACTGGTTGAACCGACTACATCGGCCAAAGCCACCACTTCAGCAGGCGATTCAGGATGTACCAACACCAATGCCTCTGGATGTTGTTGTTTTAAATGTTGCAATTCAATGGCTTTAAATTCGTTATGCACAATACATGAGCCTTGCCATAACAGCATATCTGCACCGGTTTTTTGCTGAATATATTCACCTAAATGGCGGTCCGGCCCCCAAATAATTTTTTCGCCTTTTTGTTTTAAATATTCAACAATTTCAATTGCTATAGATGAAGTCACCACCCAATCGGCATGCGCTTTCACCTCTGCACTGGTATTGGCATATACCACAACGGTACGTTCTGGATGTTGATCGCAAAACTGCTTAAATTCAGTGGCCGGACAGCCTAAATCTAAAGAACACGTTGCTGCCAAATCTGGCATTAACACGGTTTTTTCTGGGCTTAAAATTTTTGCTGTTTCGCCCATAAAGCGCACCCCTGCCACCAACAAGGTTTGCGCATCATGCTCCTTACAAAACCGCGCCATTTCAAGAGAATCGCCCACCATACCGCCTGTGGCTAAGGCCAAATCTTGTAATTCAGGCTCGACATAATAATGCGCCACCATGACAGCTCGCTGTTGTTTAAGCAGTGCGGTAATTTCATCTTGATAACGCTGAATACTGGCACAATCAAGCTTTTCGGGAACTTTTGCCCAAGCTTCATGCAATGTACAAGCATTCAAGTTTTGAATTTGCTCGGCATCGGCCACATGTGCCTGCATAAAGGCCAAGCTAGGTTTTTCATATGGGAAATGGGCGAAATGTTCCTTCATGGTTAATCCTAAACCGTGTCTTTTTTTAATTATGCTCATAGCGAGCATATAAAAACAAGCTATTTTTGCTCACCTTGAGCAAAAATAGCTTAATGGCTTCATTTTCAATATTTTTTAATCGGAGATTAAAACCAAGCTCTGTAAATAAAACCCAATCCGTGTTTATTTTGTGCTACATAAAAGCAGAAAAATGGGTGATGAGTGATGTACTGAATCTATTTATTTTGAATATATAAAAATTGCTTATTAAATATGCAAGCTGTATGAAATATGGCATCAATCCACACGCTATTTTTTGCTTTGTGATCGGTTTTGCATACAATGTAAAATGACATCCATAAAGATTAGACGACACATGCAGCCACAAGCAGATTTAGGGCTTAATTATTCCAAAGAAACCGCAACAGAACTGGTTGCTGTGCTGATTGCTGTGACCGACTTTTCGGCTCGGGTGTTAACTATTCAAGACGCGTCCCTACTCCCTCATGGCCCTCTCACGCCCATTCATCACTCACTACAAGCGGGCGCACGAACATGGGTGCAACAACAAACCGAACAACCGCTAGGTTATATGGAGCAGTTATATACGTTTGTGGATATTAACCGTTCAAAAAAAATAGGTCATCATGTTGTTTATATTAGTTATTTAGGCTTAGTAAAAGAAGCGGATGAGCACAGCTTAAATTTAGATGCCAAATGGCAAGATTGGTATGACTATTTCCCGTGGGAAGATTTAAGACAAGGACGTTCGCAGCACATCATCGAACAAATTCTGCCACACATTCAAAATTGGGTCGATTCAGCCCCGTCAACTCGCATTCGGCATATGCGCCAACAGCGTATGAATTTATGTTGGGCACGGGACGGTTTTACATGGCATGAAGAAAATACCCTGCTTCGTTATGAACTGATGTATGAAGTTGGGTTAATTCCAGAGTCACCTTTTTTTGATGATCGACTCCCGCCAAGTATTGTGGGCAAAGAAATGCAAAATCATCATCGGCGAGTGTTGGCAACCGCCATGTCGCGCTTAAGAGCAAAAATGCAATATCGCCCAGTTATTTTTGAATTAATGCCTCCTGAATTCACCTTATTCCAACTACAACAAAGTATTGAAGCGTTAAATGGTGTTGAATTACATAAACAAAATTTCCGCCGCTTAATCAACAATCAGAATTTGGTTGAAGCCACAGGCAAAGAATCCACACCCGAACGTGGCCGCCCAGCGCAATTGTATCGCTTTAAATCGGATGTGCTACAAGAAAGCTTACTGTCAGGCTATAAGTTTCCTACGGTTAATAATTAACATTTGCCTAGTGAACATTTCACAATATATACTCCACTTGAGTATATATTGGAGAGCTCGCCATGCAATATGCATTAGCAGAGGTTTTAATTTTGCCTCTGGTTCAATCTGCATTAAGGGAAGATTTAGGTCGCAGAGGTGACATTACCTCTGAAGCGGTCGTTGATGCGCAGCAAAATACGCAATTACACATTGTGGCACGTGAAACCGGTATTTTATGCGGCATTGATTTTGCCCGACTCTCTTTTTTACAGATGGATCGCAATATTGCATTTTCAGCGCATCTGCAAGATGGTGACGCATTACACGCAGGCGATATTATTGCCAGCATTCAAGGCAATGCACGGGCAATTTTAAGTGCTGAACGTACCGCGCTTAACTTTTTAACCCATTTAAGTGGTATTTCAACCACCACTCACCACATTCAAAGTAGTTTTGCACATACCCAAGCGAGACTTACCTGCACGCGAAAAACCATCCCAGGATTACGTGATATTCAAAAATATGCCGTTCGCGTCGGTGGTGGACGCAATCATCGAATGGGTTTAGACGATGCTATTTTAATTAAAGACAATCATATTGCGCTGGCCGGTGGCGATATTACTTTAACCATTCAGCGGGCCAAAGACTACGCAGGCCACTTAATTCCCATTGAAGTTGAAGTCGATACGCTAGAACAATTAGAACGTGTGTTAAAAGAAGGTGTTTCTTTGGTCTTGCTGGACAACATGTCGCTCGATCAACTCACAACCGCAGTTGCTATGTGTAAAGGTCAGGCAAAAACTGAGGCGTCAGGCGGTATTCATCCTGAAACAGCCGTGGCGATTGCAGAAACAGGAGTCGACTTCTTGGCACTAGGCTATGTCACCCATAGCGCGCGTTATTTAGATATTGGCTTAGATTATTTATAATTTTTTTGGCAATTTTTGCCTTTATTTGACTTTATGCTTATCGATTTCCGTTGAGCATAAAGGCAAATTTGTGGGTAAAATGAAGCTCAATTATCTTGCATAGAGCCTTGATCATGCATGTTTTATCACGATTACGCCCATTCATTTGTTTGGCGCTTTTAACAGTAGGTATCACCGATACTCATGCCAATACTACCGCGTTAATGACAGAAAATAATGCACAAAAACAATGGATGGGACAAAAAGCACCGGCATTTAAGCTGCAAGATCAAAAAGGAAATTGGCATCAACTTAGCCAGTATCAGGGCAAATGGGTGGTGCTGTATTTTTATCCTAAAGATAATTCACCCGGATGCACCGAAGAAGCCAAACAGTTTAAAGCGCTGTATCCACAATTTTTACAGCATGCTGCTGTGGTACTTGGGGTCAGTTTGGACGATGTGCAATCTCATCAAAAATTTTCTACAAAACTTGATTTACCCTTTCCTATTTTGGCCGACCCACAACGAACATTGGCGAACCAATTTGGAATTGTGCGAAATTTAGGTTTTATGCAATTTGCAAAACGAGAAAGTTTTTTAATCGACCCAAAAGGTGTCATTGTCTATCACTATAGTAGTGTCGACACGCAAACCCATGCCAAGCAAGTGTTAGATGACATTCAAAAGTTAGCAACGCTTAAATAAATTGTAGGCATCATCAAGCAGTTCTCCCACTTGATGATGTATGGGTTACTGTAATTGTTCCCATTCAATGCTGGCTTGTCCATTGTCGCCAATTAAGCTCCATTCACCATCCATCACATTTAACTGAAGCTGCATGGTTCTTGCGCACAGGCTTTCAATCTCTTGACTGGTTTTTTCAGAGATACGCCAAACTTCTACATTTTTAAGCGTTTTCAGCTTACTACTGCGTTTATACCATTCATCTACCGCACCGCCATAGCTAATAACGGCCACTTTGGGACAACGCGAACTGGCTTTTTTGACTTTATCTTCATCGGGACAGCCCACTTCAATCCACTGCTCGAGTTGACCAGTTAAATCTTTTTCCCATAAAGCCGGTTCATCGGTTTCGAACAAGTCTTTGGTAAATTCAAGCGACGCATTGGCAAAGCGTGAAAATGCTAAGATCCGCACCATTAAGCGTTCAATGGTTTCTGAAGGATGTAAAGCCATGGTTAGTTGGTAGTCCGCGTATTGATGCGTATCCATATTTGCAATATTCAAATCTGCTTTATAAATGGTTGCTTTTAATGCCATGGTAAATGTCCTAAAATTTGGCGCTAGCTTAGCTTTTTTTATGAAAATTTACTATTTTTTATCAGCCAAATCGCCAAGTTTCAGATTCATAATGCAAGAATCTAAATGAATGTCGCAGGATAACTATGCAGAATGACATCATGCTGTTTTAATTGACTTCAAGTACGTTTCATATCAGGATATTTTGCACGCAATGAAGCTATTTTTAGATTGTGAGTTTAATGGATTTAATGGGCCACTCATCTCGCTTGCATTAGTGGACACAAACAAAAACTATTTTTACGAAGTTTTAGCCTGCAATGAACCAATTCCTTGGGTGAAAGACAATGTAATTCCAAAATTAAATCAAGAGCCTATCAATTATTTAGATTTTCAGGCGAAATTGCAGGCTTTTTTATTTAACTATGATTCTATTCATATTATTGCCGATTGGCCTGAAGACATCGCTTTATTTTTAAATGCGTTGATGACCCAGCCCGGACAATGTATTCAAACACCGCCATTAACCATGCAAATATGGAAACCGACCAATCAAAATTCAATCATCGTCTCAAAAAATCCACACAATGCCTTATCCGATGCGCTGGCACTTTTAGAAAACTATACCCGTGAAGATAAAACCTAAGCCATTCAAATCGCTTATTTTTATAAAAAATATCGTTCATGCCATTCTTTAGTTTTTTAAAGCAAAAATTGCAGCCATAAAAAAAGGCAGTACCATTTTAGGTACTGCCTTTTGGGGTTTAAACACGAATTACATTTGCGATTGGATGTAATTTGCTAAACCAATTAATTCAATTAAACGAATTTGTTTTTCTAACCAATAGGTATGGTCTTCTTCTGTATCAGACAATTGTTGGCGCAACATATCACGACTAATGAAATCGCCTTTTTCTTCACACAGTTGAATGCCTTTTGCCAATTTAGCACGTACGTCATATTCAAGTGCCAAATCTGCTTTTAAACAGCTAACAACATCCGTTCCAACATTAATGTCTTCACGGTTCATGTTTGGTGTACCTTCAAGGAACAACACGCGGCGGATAATCGCATCGGCATGATCCGCTTCTTCTTGCATTTCATGGTCAATGCGTTCAAAAATCTTACTTAATCCCCAATCTTCGTACATGCGAGAGTGAATAAGATATTGATCACGAGCAGCCAGTTCGCCACCAATTAGCATATTAAGATAGTCAATGACTTCTGGATTACCACGCATAATTCTTCTCCTGTTCTAATGTGCATATTATGCTTGGTTTTATTGCATATTGCAAAAGCAAATATAGATTAAGTCCATGATTTTTATCAAATTAAAATGATAACCATACCCATTATCAATTCACTTTGGGGCTTTTTAAATAAAAAATAAGCGCTTAAGTCAATTTAAGCGCTTATTTTTTCAATCGTTTATAAAAAAGAGTAAGATTTCTTTTTTGTAACTAAAACGGTTAGCCGATTTAAATCGTTTGCCCATGTTCATGCATTAAAGCAATAAATTCAGCCTCAGATAAAACCGCAATGCCCAATTTTTCAGCTTTTTCTAATTTAGAACCTGCCTTTTCACCTGCAACCACGCATTTGGTCTTGCTTGAAACACTGCCACTCACCCGCGCACCCAACGCTTGTAACATTTGCGTTGCCTGATCTCGAGTTAGCTCCGACAATGTGCCTGTGAGCACCCAACTTTCGCCATTAAACGGTTGTCGACTCGGTGCAATTGGTACATCCCATTCAATGCCTGCGGCCAATAAACGATCGACCACTTCAATATTATGTTGCGCTTGAAAGAAATCCACAATCCATTCTGCGGTAATATCGCCAACATCGGGGGTTTTCTTTAATTCATCCATATTGGCTTGGCGTAATGCGTCCAAAGTTTGAAAGGTATTGGCCAACATGCGTGCTGTGGTTTCGCCAACCCCTCGAATGCCCAACGCATAAATGAAGCGCGCTAAGGTGGTTTTCTTACTTCCTTCAATAGCATCAATTAAATTTTGTACCGACTTTTCACCCATTTTTTCCACACCTAACAAAGTTGCTCGGTGTTGATGTAATTGATAAATATCGGAAACATCCTTTAATAAATTTAAGTGTAACAGCGATTCTGCCCAGCGATCGCCCAAGCCTTCAATGTCCATGGCTTTACGCGAAACGAAATGCCGAATCGCTTCAATACGTTGTGCCGCACAATATAATCCACCAGAACAACGCGCCAAAGCCTCACCTTCAGGTATGACCACCGGCGAATCACAAACGGGACAAGTACTTGGCAAATACACTGCAATGGCATCTTCAGGGCGCATGTTGGCCCAAACGCGCTCGACTTTGGGAATCACATCGCCACTGCGGTAGACGCTGACTTGATCTTTAATGTGAATATCTAAACGATGAATTTCGCCAATATTATGCAAAGTCACGTTGGATACAGTCACGCCCCCCACCAAAACAGGTTTTAAACGTGCAACAGGCGTTAAAATTCCAGTACGCCCGACTTGCCAGTCAATATTTTCAACTGTGGTTAAGGCAATTTCAGCAGGAAATTTATAAGCCGTTGCCCAGCGTGGTTCACGGCTTAAAAAGCCTAATTGTTGTTGCTGTTTTAAGTCATCGACTTTAATCACCATGCCATCAATTTCAACCGCTAAATTGGGGCGTTCTTGTTGAATTTGTTCATAGCGTTGTTGAACCTCTTGAATTGTTTGACATAAAAATTGACGTTCGGCAATCGAAAAGCCGAATTGGGTCAACCAATGCAAACTGTCATGCATGGTTGTTAAACCGTGGTGCGGTTGGCATTGTGCAATGCCGTAAGCATAAAATGCCAATGGACGAGAAGCAGCAATTTCAGGGTCAAGCTGTCTTAAACTGCCTGCTGCGGCATTGCGTGGATTGGCAAAGGTTTTATCGCCTTTAGCCGCTTGCTCGGCATTTAAGCGCTCAAAACCCGACTTTGGAATCAGCACTTCACCGCGTACTTCTAAAAGGTCGGGAATAGTATGCTTGGCGCTCGATAAAACTTTGGGTAAATTACGAATAGTTTTCACATTTTGGGTAATATCCTCACCCATTTCGCCATCGCCACGGGTTACGCCACGAATTAACACGCCACGTTCGTACCATAGCGAAATGGCCAAACCATCTAACTTTAATTCAACATCGTAATTGACTTGTTGGTTCGGTAATCGTTCTTCAACACGGCGCGCAAAGGCAAATAAATCGTCCTGATTAAACACATTTCCAAGCGATAACATTGGCACGGCATGGGTCAGCGTTTCAAATTTCGCTAGCGCTTTGCCACCCACACGTAAGGTTGGCGTATCGGCCTGAACCAAGTCTGGATGTTCAGCTTCTAATGCTTTTAACTGATGAAACAGTTGATCATACTCACTGTCTGTAATGCTGGGTTGATCCATTACATAATAAGCATGGTTATGTTGTGCAATGATTTGAATTAATTGTCGCATTTGCGCAATCACTGCTGCTGGTTCCATCATTCATTCCACCATATAAAAGGGCGGATCGATTCCGCCCTAAATGTTTAAAAATTACTGAGTTTTGCTTAAGCCGGCGTGGCTTGTGGTTTGTAATCAATCACTTGATGTCGCCAATGTTCTTTTAATTGTTGGGTGAGTTCACAATTATTTTCATCAAACACTTTACCATCAACATCACGAGCAATCAGCCCTGCAATACTTACCATCATGTCAAATCCGGTTTGCGCATGTGCATTTGGTAACGCTAAAAAGAACGAAAAGCCTTGAATTTGCTCGGCAGATAAGCTTTCAAGATCAAATCCTGACGGCCCTTCATCGGTCATACGTAACACCGAAAACATCAACGGGCTAGGTTCATTAATGTCTTCATAGCGATGAAAACAAGAGAGCTCACCAAAACGCAATCCATATTTAAGTAAGGTTTTCAATGCTTTGTCGCCAGATAATACCTTACGCGGATTAGGAAATACATTTAAAGCAATAATATGTTCCGCTTTGGACAACGCGCTTTCATCGTCATAGCACTGTTGTTCGTGCAGATGTAAATCTAAGATGGAGCTTTCTTCTTCAAAAGCCGCCACTTCAGCCGTTTGCATATCGGCATTTAAACTTAAATCTAAACGCGGCTGTTCATCTTCTTTGGCTTGTTCAGGCAAAGCTTCTGCGGTTGGTGTAGCTACAGTTTCAATTGCTTGTGTATCGGTCGCTGCGCTTGCAGCAATTTCGGTATGGTCTTTGACTTGTTCAGCCTGCGCTTGATTTTCCGCAGTTGGCGATGCAATTTCTGCTGCTATTTCAGGTTGCGCCAACGCTTCGGCAGGTTTTTCATCATTCGCTACGTTATTAGCTACACTGGGTTCTGCTGCGGGCGTAATCTGTGCCAACTGATCACGCACAAAGCGCGGAATGACCGGCTGATTGGTTTCAGGGTTAATATGTAATTCTGTTTCTAATGACGGGACATATTCTTTTGGCTTTCTAAAAACTAAAAATAAACCAAATATAATAATGATCACCGCGATAACAATACCTGCAATGGTCGAGATTTCCATCTTATGACTCCGCTACTAACCCGTATTCTTTCGCTTCTTCTAAATTGACTGTAACAAGTTTCGAGGCACCCGGTTCAGGCATGGTCACACCCAATAAATCGGTTGCCATCGTCATTGCAAGCTTATTATGTGTAATGTAAATGAATTGTACCTGTTCTGAAAGTTCTTTTACCAAATTACAAAACCGTTGTACATTTGCATCGTCTAAAGGCGCATCGACTTCATCTAAAACACAAAATGGCGCAGGATTCAAACGGAAGATGGCAAACACCAAAGCCAGTGCCGTAAGTGCCTTCTCTCCACCCGACAATAACGCCAATGAACTATTGCGTTTACCCGGCGGACGCGCCATTAATTTCACCCCAGACTGCCAATCGCCCTCTAAACTTAAACTGGCTTCGCCGCCATTAAATACTTTTGGAAATAATGCCTGTAACTCAACATTAATTTTTTCAAAGGTATTCATAAACAGTTTTTTGGTTTCTTGGTCAATACTTTTCATGGCTTGTTGCAATTGCTCAACCGTATTTTCCAAATCTTGCATTTGATGGGTTAATTCTGCATGGCGTGTCGACACATCTTGATATTCTTCTGATGCCGCTAAGTTCACGGCGCCAAGTTTAGAAAGTTTTTGCTGTACAGTCTGTAAGCTTTGTTGATGGGCATCTAAATCAATTTTAACCTCAAGCAAAGGCTGCGCCTGAAGTTCATTTAACTGCTGAGCATAATGTGCAATGTCTGATTTTGCCGCTTGCCAAGCTAAACGCGTTTGCTCCAGCGTGTTTCGCAGCAGTTCATCTTGCTGTTGATATTCATGCCGTTGTGTGGTGAGTTGCTGTTGACGCGATTGAACACTGTTGAGCTCGTCTTGCCAGTGTGTCCATTGCTGTTGTAATTTGTCGGCAATTTCGCTTTGTTGCTCAAGTTGACTCAATAAAGTAGGTAATTCTAATTGAATCGGGTCTACATAATTTTGTGCTAAAGCAATCTGCTGCTGTAATTGCTGCTGCTGTGTTTTTAAGAAACTCTGATCTTTTTCTAGCAATTCAATTTGCTGAGTAAGCTGTGTCAATTGCTGTCGGTTTTCATCAACATGTTGCTGGCTAAACTGTTGTTTTTCTTGCTGTGCCATCAGATGTGTTTCAAGTGCTTCTAAGGCTGCCTGTCGTTGCCCATGCTCGGGTAAAAGTTGCTCAAGCTTAATTTGCAAAGCATGCAAATCAATTTCTAAGTCATCTTTTTGCATAGCATCTTCTTCAAGCTGCACCTCTAGCTGTTGAATTTGCTGTGCTAATTGTTGTTGCTGCAAAGAAAACGCCTGTTGGCTACTTTGTAATTTAGCAATTTGCACATCTGTCTGTTGCTGTTGTTGTTGCTGCTGTTTCAATTGCTGTTTGAATTGTTGTTGCTGTTGCTGAAACAAGCGCTGCTCTTTTTCAAGCTCAGAAATTTGTTGCACACAGTGCGTAAATTGTTGTTGTAACGGAATCAGCGCAGCAGCAATTTCATCTAAACGTACCTGATGACTTAATGCACCTTGCGCAGCTTGGCTGTCTTCATCAAAAAATAGTCCAATCACCCAGTCTGACCCAATATGATAACCATCTAAAGTTAAAATACTTTCGCCTGCGGCTAAGCTGGTTTGTAAGGCCAAGGCATAATCTAGACTCGGTGCCAAAGCCACCTGCTGCCAAATGGACAACTGCGGCTCAACAATCCATGTGCTTAAACTGGGTAACCCGACCACGTCTAAAGTTGGCTCGGCAAGACTCACTTTTAACTGCCGCGCCTGCTCAGTTTGAAAGGTCATCGAAGATTCCAACATCGCCGCCGACAACCACTTGGCTAAAAACTTTTCGACCAATCCAGCATGTTGTTTGCCTTGCGCAGTCAACTGCAAAACTTGTAAAAGCTGTAAAATGGGCTGGCGATGGCTCGGCAACTGCTGTGCCATCAATTGTTGTAAATTTTTCTGCTCGCGTTGCAAACCTTGAATATCTGACTGCAACTCACTGCGTTGTTGCTGCATGTCTAGCAATTGTTGCTGCGTTGCTTCTCGCCGTTGTTCACATTCAAATAATTGCTGCTCAACCTCAACAAGCAAGGTCTGCCCTTGCTGCTGCTGTGCCAACAATGCCTGAACTTGCTCATCTTCAACTTGATGCTTCACCTGCAATTGCTGTGCATCTAAAGTTTCTTTTTGATGATTTAAACGCAGAATGTTCTTTTGCAATTGTTCGCTCTGCGAAAGCATCTGTGCATGTTTTTGCTGGTATTGATCGACCTGTAATTTAATGTTTTCAAAAGCTTGCTGCGCCTGTTGATGCTGCTGTTTTAAATTACTGCTTTGTTGTATGTTTTGCTGATGCTCGGCATCGTATTGTAGCCATTGCTGTTGTCGCTGATTTTGCTGTTCACACAAATCATCCAATTGAATATCTATCAGTTGTAAGCGCTCTTTGCTGTGCTGCTTTTGACTTAAATACTGGGTTAACTGCGTATTATTTTGTTCGAATAAGGCTTGTTTTTGCTGCAAGGTCATTTCAAGCGCTGCACGTTTTTTTTCAGCCTCTTGCCATTCACGTTGTAAAGGCGATGATTGCTGAATTAAACGCTGAAATAAATCGTTGGTAGAGCCTAAATCGTGCTCAAGCGTGGTGAGTTCAGAACGAACATGCTTAAATTTTTCACCCAAACTATCGAGCTGCACATGATATTCGTGCTGAAGTCGGGTACTTTGTTGCGATTGGAACGATAAAATTTCAACTTTCAGCGTGTGAATTTGCGTTTCTAAGCTTTTATATTGAATGGCTGTTTCAGCTTGGCGTTTTAGAGCTTTTAATTGCCCATTCAATTCGTGCGCAATATCTTCTAAACGCAACAAATTTTGCGTGGTATGTTCTAAATGCTGTAAGGTTTCACGGCGACGTGCCTGATAACGTGAAATGCCCGCAGCTTCTTCAATATAGACCCGCATTTCTTCAGGCTTGGCATCGACCAAACGGTTAATCATGCCTTGTTCAATAATGGCATACGAGCGTGGGCCTAAGCCTGTACCCAAAAAAATGTCGGTAATATCGCGTCTGCGGCAGCGGGTGCCATTTAAAAAATATTCAGATTTTCCATCACGGCTGACTTGGCGGCGCACTGCCAGTTCATTATAGGCATTATAAGCACCGCCCAACTTGCCTTGCGTATTTTCAAAGCGTAATTCAACACTGGCCAGCCCAACTGGCTTACGTTTGGCCGTCCCAGTAAAAATAACATCTTGCATATTGCCGCCACGTAATTGGCGTGCATTCGACTCGCCCATCACCCAACGCACAGCATCAATCACATTCGATTTTCCACAGCCATTTGGGCCAACAATTGCACTGCGGTTGGCTTTAAAATGTAAAGTGGTGCTGTCGGCAAAAGATTTAAAGCCGGAAACTTTTAAGCTGCTTAAACGCATAATGTCCTAACTGAATAACGCACACGTTGCTCTTGTTTTATCTACACAAAGTCGTGGTTTTGACTTTATCTAGACTAAAACAAGCCATCATCGATTGCTGAAAATATACGGCTTACAAGTGTCGAGAAAAATGACAGATAAATAAAGTGGCTTGTTGCATTTTTTCGTTCAAAATAACGGCATTCGATCATTTTTTACAACCGTCAGCTAAACACAATAAATTAAAACCATCACTCGGTGGCAATCAAGATAAATTCATCGATAAAAATGCATTTTAGCCAATGCAAAAATACGAAAATATCCATTTTTAAACAAACAATCAAAATGCCATATATCATCAAAAGATAAGATCAAATATGATACGGCAGTGCTGTTGTATCAGCATACGTATAAATCATTAAGGAATATGAAATGAAAATGCATTACCGTCTGGCGTTAAGCGCAGCCATTGCTTTAAGCTGCGTATCTAGCTATGCAAAAACCTACGTACTGACCGATGTTGAAAACAATATTGAAGTTGGCAATTGGAAAACTGCAGGACAAAATTATAGCATTGAACAAAAAGTCCTCCATGGCGGAAAACAAGAAGGCAGCAAAGTGATTACCATCACTAGCCCAACAGGTCTGACTATTTCGTTGTCTCCCACCCGTGGCATGGGATTACTGCATGCTGAAGGAAACGGCATTCATTTAGGCTGGAAATCGCCAGTAACAGAAGTGGTCAATCCGGCCTATATTAATTTAGAAAGTCGCAATGGTTTAGGTTGGTTAGACGGATTTAATGAAATGTTAGTGCGTTGTGGTTATGAATGGACAGGCCACCCAACAACCGCAGATGGACAAATTTACACGTTACATGGCAAGGCACAAAACACGCCAGCATCTTATGTTGTCATTGAAATTGATGATAAAGCCCCGTATGCCATTCATGTAAAAGGTTTAATTAAAGAAAGCACCTTTAAAAAAACTGACCTGCAAACCATGACCGAATTGAGTTATGTTCCTGGTGAAAACTCATTTAAATTACATGATGTTTTGACCAACCATGCAGACTATGCACATGACTACCAAATTATTTACCACAGTAATTTTTCCCAACCCATTTTAGAAGATGGCGCGAAATTCTTAGCGCCGGTCAGCGAAGTCAGCCCATTTAATGATTATGCGAAAAAAGGACTTAAAGATTGGCAGCGTTATTCAGGCCCAACCGCAAACTTTGATGAAATGGTGTTTAATTTAAAACCCTTAGCAGACAAAAATGGCAATACCCTTGCGGCGTTGCTTAACAAAAATGGCGATAAAGGCGTGGCGATTGCATTTAACACCCAACAACTGCCTGTACTCACACTCTGGAAAAATACCGACACCTTAAAACAAGGCTACGTGACGGGAATTGAACCGGGCACCAGCTATGCGTATCCTGTCACCATTGAAAGACAGCAAAATCGTGTTAAAAAAATTGCACCGGGGCAAAGCGTTAGTTTTGATCTAACTTACTCGTTATTAAGCAACCGAACCCAAGTTCAAAACGTGCAGAATTCAATTCAAAAAATTCAAGGCACAACTGCAATTAAGCAAGTAGACACCCCAATCGCAAAAGAATAAGCAAAAAATGCCTAACCTGAGTTCGATGCAACATTTTAATCGGACTCAAGTTCGGCAACATTTATCTGCTGAAATTAACTGCGCCGCCTATCCAATCATACGCTTACACAACCCAGCAATTTGGGCTAATGAAAAACACCCTGATAAATAAAATAACTACCAATACTGCACAATAAAGCACTAAAACATTTTTTAAGCACTGATGGGGACAACGCATGTGCCACTTTCGCGCCCACTTTTGCAGTCAAAAAGCTCATACAGCTAATACCGAAAAAGGCATATAAATGCACATAGCCCCATGTTTGCGGCAGCTCTAAATTGGCTTCATGGCCAAAAAAGATAAACCCCAATGCACCTGCCACAGCAATAGGAAAACCGCATGCTGCCGAAGTTGCTACCGCTTTTTGCATGACCACGCCATGATGATTTAAATACGGAACCGTTAAAGAACCACCACCCACCCCAAAAATCGCCGATGCTGTACCAATCACACCGCCAACCATCGTTTGCTGCAACGTTGTTGGTAATTGTTTTGAGGTATCCACGGCCACATTGGCGCCCAAAAACATCCGCGATGCCACCCAAATTGCAAACACACCAATAATCAACTGCAAGCTTTGCGCAGAAAGTACGTGGGCAATGCCAGCACCTAAAAATGAACCTAACACCAATCCGGGCGAAAAATTGGCAACCACCGACCATAACACCGCACCCCGTTTATGATGTGCCATAATCGAACTTAGCGAGGTGACCATAATGGTTGCCAGCGACGTTCCAACAGCCAAATGCATCACCACATCGGGCGTATATTGCTGTTGGCTGAATACCACATACAGAATTGGAACAATAATCAACCCACCACCCACGCCAAATAGCCCTGCGGTAAAGCCTGCAATTGCACCAATAGCTAAATATATGATTAACTCCATATTATATTTCCTTCGCTATTTTAATGGATATGGATACTCAAACGCGCCAGTTACATCAATATCTTGAGCAAGCCAATTGCCTGCCCGATGTAATTTTATTAAAACAAAGTACCACTTCAACCAATGACGATGTACGTGCACTCGCAACGCAAGGCGTTCAAACGGCGTTAGTCTGTAGCGAAAGCCAAACCCAAGGTCGTGGACAACATAAACGGGCGTGGGTATCACCGCAAGGGAATATTTATTTTAGTTGCTTAATTCAGACCACAAGCGCGTTAAATGGTCGTCTGGCACTCGAAATTGCACTCAATTTAATCCACATGCCGATTTTTAAAGATTTAGAATTATTCATTAAATGGCCCAACGATTTATACAGTACACAGGGCAAATGGGGCGGTATTTTGGTTGAACCGTTATCCAACACCCAAGCAGTGATTGGCGTGGGCATCAATTTACGATCGCAACCTGAATTGACCCAGCTAGACCAGCAAACCACCTCACTTGAAGAATTAGGTTTAACCGATGTAGCACGTTTAACCATTATTGCTGAAATGTACAAAGCCATTCAACAAGCGGCGCAGTGGTTTAACCATGCCAGTCCGAATCTTGCACAGCGTTTTAACAATGTGGCCATGTTTAAAAACCAAGCCATTATTTTTGAACATCAACAAGGGCAAGTTTCAGGACACTATCTGGGAATTCAAAATGATGGCGCGCTGCTGATTCAAACCGAAAGCGAGATTGTTCATTTTTATCAAGGGCGTTTGCGCCTTGCCAATCAAGGATAAACCATGCGTCAACTCTGGTTAGATTTAGGCAATACCCGACTTAAATATTGGATTACCGAGGCAGATCAACTACTGCAACACGGCGCGGAGCTGCATTTGCAATCCCCTGCCGATTTGTTACTGGGCTTAGTTCATAGCTTTAAAAGCTTAAGCATTGCCAAGATTGGTATTTCTTCGGTGTTAGATGCCACAAATAATGCACGTGTTTGCCAAATTTTAGCGATTTTAAATGCACCAATTCATATTGCCAAAGTTCATGCAGAATTTGCAGGCTTAAGCTGTGGCTATGACGAACCAAAACAGTTAGGGATTGACCGTTGGTTACAGGTGCTGGCAGTGGCACAACCCGAACAGAATTTTTGCGTTGTCGGTTGTGGTACGGCGCTCACCATCGATTTAACCCAAGGCATGCAGCATTTGGGCGGCTATATTTTACCCAATTTATATTTACAGCGAGATGCGCTCATTCAAAACACCAAAGGCATTAAAATTCCCGACTCTGCGTTTGCTGAATTAACCCCAGGACGCAACACGGCAGATGGCGTGCATCATGGCATTTTACTCGGACTCATTAGCAGCATTGAGAAAATTTTGCAGCACACCCCACGCCAACTTATTTTAACGGGTGGCGATGCAGCATTATTTGCCCAGCATTTACAAGCCTACCACCCCAAAATTGAAACTGATTTACTGCTCAAAGGTTTGCAGCATTACACCGCGACCGTGTAATTGAGTGCTAAATCTAGTGCATGTTGACCGCGAATGCCCCAATTTTCTTTTGGGGTTTCAAAAATAGTGATTTCTACACTATGCGGCGCAATGCCACAAGACGTCTCAATATTATGAAAAATCAATTCAATCAGCTTCTTTTTAGCCAAAGTACTACGCCCCTCAAACATTGAAAGTTCAATAATCAAATATTGATCAGTGCGATCCGTTGGATAAATAAAATCCTCGGAATCTAAAGCAATGAATCTTTGAAACTTCTTATCTGCTGGATAGGCCAAGGCATCTACCAAAGCTGAATGCAGCGCATAAGAAATCTTTTCTCGGAACTGCGCCAATGTGGCTTTGAGCCCATATATTTTTATTTGTGACATTTTTAATTCCTTACAATAAAAAAGCGCTTGAACTTCAAGCGCTTTTTTATATTATTTCTTGTCGTTGCTACCAAATAATGGTCCCATACCACCACCGCCACCAAATTGTTTTTGCAAACCACCCAGTGAACGCATCATTTTGCCAAGACCAGATGGATTGGCAAATTTCTTCATCATTTTGGCCATTTGCGCATGTTGCTTAATCAATTTATTGACTTCGGCAACATCCATACCACACCCTAAAGCAATACGCTTCTTACGACTTGGGTTCATTAAGTCGGGGTTACGACGCTCTTTAATGGTCATCGACTGAATAATCGCTTCCATCTTTTTCACTTGTTTTTCAGGATTCGCTTGCTCAATCGCTTGCTGTAATCCTGCATTGCTCATGCCAGGCAACTTGTCTAAGAAGCCCATCATGCCGCCCATTTTGTTCATTTGCTCGAACTGCATTAGCATATCTTCAAAGTTGAAGTTCCCGCCTTTTTGCAGTTTTTTCGCCATTTTTTCGGCTTTTTCTTTGTCGATTTTACGTTCAACTTCTTCGACTAAAGAAAGGACATCACCCATGCCCAAAATACGCTGTGCCACACGTTCAGGATGGAACGGTTCAAGCGCATCCAGCTTTTCGCCCATACCCAAGAACTTAATTGGCTTACCGGTAATCGCACGTACCGAAAGCGCAGCACCACCGCGTGCATCACCATCAGTTTTGGTTAAAATCACACCTGTTAATGCTAAAGCATCATTAAAGGCTTTGGCAGTATTGGCCGCATCCTGACCTGTCATGGCATCGACCACGAACAAGGTTTCGGTTGGCTTAACCGCTGCATGCAAGGCTTTAATTTCATCCATCATGTCTTCATCGACATGCAAACGACCTGCGGTATCGACAATTAACACATCGGCAAATTTAATTTTTGCTTGTTCGATGGCACGATTGACAATATCAATCGGATTTTCTGACGCGTCAGACAAAATAAAGTCTGCCCCAACTTCTGCCGACACAGTTTGAAGCTGTTTAATTGCCGCAGGACGGTAAACGTCGGCAGACACCGTCATCACTTTTTTCTTTTGGCGTTCGCTTAAAAAGCGTGCCAATTTTGCCGCAGTGGTGGTTTTACCCGCACCTTGTAAACCTGCAAGTAGAATAACAACAGGGGGTTTCGCTGCTAAATCTAAAGTTTCATTGGCCTCACCCATCATTTTGGTGAGTTCATCATGCACAATTTTTACAAAGGCTTGACCCGGTGAAAGTTGAGTCAACACTTCCTGACCTAATGCCTGTTCCTTAACTTTCGCAATAAACTCGCGCGTTACAGGCAAGGCAACGTCTGCCTCTAAAAGTGCCATACGTACTTCACGTAGGGTATCTTTGATGTTGTCTTCGGTCAGTTGGCCTGTGCCAGTAACATTTCGTAGACTCTGCGTGAGTCGTTCGGTTAAGGTATCAAACATTGCAAATTCCGCTTAAAATGGTCTGTTGCAAAAAATCTTGCTTAAAAATAGAAAATTTATGCATATAATGCTATAGGATACTTGAGTTCAATTCAAAATTATATCGTATCGCATGAATATTCATTGCTCCAACACAGGTTTGACATGATCAGTCTCCCCTTGGTGTACACAATACTCGCATTAATCGCTTATACCACAGGGTTTTGGTATTCCTTTTTACACCTTGTTGCTAAACGTGAACCCAATCGTTGGTTTATTGGCGTCATCTTAGCTATGGGCTTAGGTTTACATGGCATTGTTTTAAAACAAGACATGCTGACTCTACATGGCGTCAATTATGACGTTTTCAACCTGTTGTCGTTCACGTCGGGTTTAATGCTGTTATTAAGCTTAATCTATAGCAGCTATCGCCCTGTGACTGCCTTGAATTTAATTGGCATTCCTGTTGCGGCAACTGGTCTAATTTTTGGTTTTGCCTTTAGTCAGCCCAACCAATATGCCACCGAACACGCACTTGGGCTAGATATTCACATTATCTTGTCTTTGTCGGCTTATGCAGTTTTGCTTATGGCAACCATTCACGCCATTTTAATGTGGTTGCAAGACCGCGAACTGAAAAAGAAACAAAAACGCTTGTGGGTGAACTTACTGCCACCGTTTCAGATTATGGAATCGTTACTGTTCGACATGCTCATTACCGGCTTTATTACATTAAGTATTGCCTTGGTTTTTGGCTTTGTTATGGTCGATAATTTCTTAACCCAACATTTAGCCCATAAAACCGTGTTTAGTATTTTTTCATGGTTTATTTATGGTGCCTTACTGATTGGACATTTTAAATTTGGCTGGCGTGGGCAAAAAGCGATTCGCTTTACCTTAATTGGTTTCTTTTTATTGGCCATGGGCTTTATTGGCAGTAAATTTGTATTGGAAATGATTTTAGGGCGCTAAATTGCGCTTTTTTCAACGACTTTTTTCAGCATCTCAAACCTTGCTATGCCGCTTTAAACAGCCGCAAGGTCTGATCTTGATGTACTAGACAACCCGAACAAAACACCGTATAACGCTTTTTTTATTTTAAAGGCAGAGCTCGCTTTGAAACTCATTTTAGCACCGATGGAAGGCTTAACCGACCCAATTATGCGCGATGTACTTACGCATGTGGGCAGTTTCGATTGGTGTGTGACTGAGTTCATTCGTGTTACCGACAGCCTATTGCCCGAACATGTGTATGACAGTTATTGCCCTGAACTTAAAAATGGCGGGAAAACCTCGGCTGGCACACCAGTGCATGTGCAATTTTTAGGGAATAACCCTGAAATGCTGGCGGCAAATGCTATTCGAGCCGTTCAACTGGGCGCACCGGCCATCGATTTAAACTTTGGTTGCCCTGCAAAAACGGTTAATCGCCACCGTGGTGGCTCAGTTTTACTTGATGAACCAGACGTTGTGCATGAGCTAGTTAAAGCCGTGCGTGATGCGGTACCCGCGCATATTCCAGTTTCGGCAAAAATGCGTTTAGGTTATTTAGATGAAAAACACACTTTAGACAATGCCCTTGCCATTGAAGCCGCAGGGGCAAATTGGCTAACGGTACATGCACGCACCAAAGCCGATGCTTATACGCCACCTGCCTATTGGGAAAAAATTCAGCCGATTCGTGAAGCCATTAAAATTAACATTATTGCCAACGGCGAAATTTGGAATACCGAGCATGCTCAAAACTGTCAGATACAGTCGGGTTGTGATGATTTAATGCTGGGGCGCGGTGCGGTAACCACGCCCGACTTAAGCCTATGTATTCGCGAAAATGTGCATCATGCATTGCTCACTTGGCAAGATTTGGTTGCTTTGCAAATTCGCTTTTTAAATGGCAATTATAAAAAAGCCATGAATATGGTTGGGCGTTATAAACAGTGGCTCGGCATGATGAGTAAGTCCTATCCTGAAGCGAAACTGCTTTGGGATGACGTAAAGCGTCTAAAAGAGTTAAATGAGATTATTTTAAAGCTACAGCAGACGATAAAATAAAAAAATTTAAACGCAAAACAATGTCATTTCTTAAGATTTATCGATATTAAGATAATCTAACTCACTTTCAGGAATACCCAAAACCTTACCACAAAGCGTATGATGACAGAACGATACATAAAACTCGGAGGACAAATAGCATTAATTTCATTCTTGCTTGGGACGCTTATTTTTGGACTTTTCTTTATAACTTCTGCTTTTGAAATACTATTTTTCGCTTATGGTTTCATTGCATTGACAAGTTTAATAAATCTTGGAGCTTTAATCTCAATTTTATTAAAAGCTCATAAGGACAAAGACAATAGGATAAAGTTATTTACAACTTGCGGACTTATGTTGCTTAATATTCCCATCATGCTTCTTTATTGTTCGATAACAATTATTTTGCTCAACACAATGAGAATTACTTTTACAAACTCGACTCAGATAACTTTGACAAATATAAATATCGTTGGTTGCGGTGGTGGATACATTGACAAATTAGAAAATGGTGAGAGTAAAACTGTTTGGATTGACATAACTGGCGACTGTTCAATAGATATTAACTATTTATCCAACGGACAAAAAAAAGAAGAACTTGTTGCAAGCTATGTGTCGAATAGTATGGGACAGAAAATGAAACATAATGTGGGCGGACAAAATGAAGAATAATCTTAACGGAAGACAACATATATCAACTGGAACGTCTAGTCTAACAAGATCTTAGCATCAGGCGGGCTGAAGTGCAGAATTGAACTTGTGCGCTTCTATCCACTTTTCTACATTAGCCGAGCGAAAGTGCTTCAATTACCCAGCCATTGCAAAGCCACGTAACGTTAGCAAACATTTTAAGACGACACATAGGAAAACAACAATGGTGCTATTTGACAAAATATTTAAACAAGGCATAAAACCAAAAAATGAAGACAGAAATCTGCCTTCATTTTGGGCAGATGACTATTGCCAAATTGAAATTGTTCTAAGAACGAATATTGAGCAGATCAAAAAATCAATAAAGCAAATTGATGAGTTCACTAAAAAAACGAGAACTGAATATGGGTTTACAGACATTTTTATGCGCGAAAATCTTCCTTACCCAACGATAAATGAGGAATTACAAACTGATTACTTTGAAAGTTTACTGATTGAAAAGGGTTTTGAAAAAGCAAAAAAAATTCGATATAATGGGCATACAATAATCAATTGCACTAAAACTACTTCAAACGCCTGTAGTTTGCCATGTTTCAATTTCTTTTATGACTGCAATAACGAATTTATAAATAATATTTGGATTTCAACATCTCTTATCAACTCAAATGACCATTTCAATAAAATTTTAGAAGCACTTTACGAATTAGGCAAAAATTGTGAATTGGTATTAATAAATTGGAATAGTTTGGAGCTTATAGACTTAACTGACAGAAATCAAATCAAAGAGTATCTAATGAGCTATTGGAAATAATATGACAAACGATAAGCAACTGACACATATAAGCAAATTTTTAAGTTTGGTACTACGACACCAACCTGAAACAATTGGCATTCAACTTGACCAAAATGGTTGGGTTGACATTAACGAATTAATTGAAAAAGCAAATAATTACGGAGTAAAGTTTGACAGACCAACTTTAAATCATATCGTTGAAACAAACTCAAAGAAGCGATTTGCTTTTAATGCTACTGTTGAAAAAATAAGAGCAAGTCAAGGACATTCTATAGAGATAGAATTAGGTTATACAAACAAACAACCACCAAAAATTTTATATCACGGAACAAGTGAAAAGTTTGTTCAATCTATTTTAGCGTCAGGACTGGACAAAAGAAGTAGACAACATACACATTTAAGTGCTGACATTGAAACAGCAATAAAAGTTGGTCAAAGACACGGAAAACCATTTATTTTCAAAGTTCTTGCAGGACAAATGTATAAAGACAATTTTCAATTTTTCATTTCAGACAATGGCGTTTGGTTGACTGACAATGTGCCGAAAAAATACCTGAAACGAAATGATGAATAAAGTAATAATGGCAGGTAGCAAAGTATTAAAAAAAGTGAGGCTAAACTACTTCGATTGAACTTTTGTACTAAAATCCCCCACCTTCGGCAATACCCAAAACGTTAAATTAATATTAGCCTTGCCGTCATTTGGCGTTTTATTCAAGAAAAAGTTCCCACACTGTTTTCTGTCAATCAATATCCACTTTTACAAGCGCTGACTCTTAAACTTGAACAAACTTCCGAGTTTAAGCAATATCCTTATGCTGCTTAAACAAACACCCAAGGCTGAATTCAATATTCAGCCTAGTTTATTCAACTTATTCTGCAAGAGTGTTTTTCATTGTGCCAAAAGTTGCAATCAGCGCCAGAGAACTACACAGCAGCATCGCTACCGCCATATTTAACAAACTATCCCAAACTAAAAAGTTCAATAAAACGCCACCAAACAACCCGACCATAAACTGCATACTGCCCATAATTGCACTGGCCGTTCCGGCTCTTGCGCCTTGTTCTGCCATTGCCAATGCCATGGCATTTGGGCCGCTTAAGCCAATACTTGAAACCACAATAAACATGCCGATCATCACCCCCCATAAAGGGAAACTTGCAACCATTCCTGCAACCAACAAGCAGATAACGCCTATAAACTGCATCATTCCACCGAGCAATAACCGTTGAACAATCGAAAACTTGCTTAGATGATGCTTATTGATATAAGACATCAGGCTAATCCCAAAAGCATTTAAGCCAAAAACATAAGCAAAGTGTTGTTGCGATAAATGATACTGCCCCATCAAAATAGCCGTAGCCGAGCTAATGTAAATAAATAATGCACCGCCACCTAAGCAACCACACAGCATTGGCAATACAAACTGACGGTCGGCAAAAATGCGCCCATACAGTAAAAATACTTGTTGAACATTTAAGTGCAGTCGTTTTTCTACGGCCAAGGTTTCTTTAAAAAAGAAATGTACGCTACATAAACCAATCAACCCAATAAACGCCAACACTTTAAAAATGGCTTGCCATGGGTAAAATGCCAAAACTGCAGCGCCTAAGGTTGGCGCAATGACAGGTGCAATTCCCATTACAATCATCATGCTAGAAAACGCTTGTGCAGAACCTTCTACATCTAAACGATCTCGAATGGCTGCACGTGCAATGACCACCCCAACACAACCACCTAAAGCTTGTATCACCCGAGAAAAAATTAAAGCCCACGCGCTATTGGCATAAATACATAATAAACCGCCCAAAATATAAAGTATCAGACCAAAATATAATGGTTTTTTACGTCCAATTCGGTCACTAATAGGACCATAAATTAACTGCCCCATCGCCAAACCTAAAAAGTACGCAGGTAAGCTATTGGCGACCTTCTGCGCGGTGGTGTGGAAATCTTGCGCCATTTGTGGCAATGCGGGCAAATACATGTCAATTGACAATGGCCCTAATGCAGTTAAAAATGCAAGCAGTAAAATCCATGAAAGTGGATAGCTTTTTTGAGTGGCGTTTGGCATAAAAATTTAATGATTCGAGTGGCAGACAATAATATACGACTAAAGTATAATCACAACGCATGAAACGGGAAATATCCCAGCATAAGTTGCACAGAATATCATCTTTTAGCTGTTAGGAAATCACTTTGAACCTCGGTCTAGCACGTATTCGTCAATTCACCCATAATTCATCTTTAATGTATAACCTGCGTATTGCAATTGCATTTATCGGAACCACCTTCGTTCCTTATTTATTGCATTTTCAAATTGCAACCATCCCACTGACCTTAGGTGTGGTGGCCGCAGGTTTAAGTGATATTGATGATCGCTTTACCGTTCGGTTAATGAATCAACTCTATACTTACATTGGTTTTTTTATTGCGGCAACATCAATTCAAATTCTGTTTCCGCATCCAGTGTTTTTTGCGCTTGGGCTCATTGTTGCCTGTATTTTTTGGATTTTACTCGGTTCATTAGGACGGCGTTACGCCACCATTTCTTATGGTTGTTTGGTGGTTTCAGTTTATGCCATGTTGGGTGTGCATTTATTTGAACAATGGTATATGCAACCGCTGCTGTTGGTGATTGGTGCCGCGTGGTATGGCGTTTTATCCACCTTAAGCTTTTTGCTGTTTCCGGTACGCCCTGTTCAAGTCAAACTGGCCAATAGTTATTCATCTTTAGGCGATTTTTTATTTGCCAAATCTAATTTGTTCGATGTCGATATGACCGCAGAAAGCTATCGCCAAAGTATGATTGATTTGTCGTTAGAAAATGGCAAACTGGTGAGCTTATTTAATGAAATGCGAACGGCTTTACTCACGCGCTTAAAAGGCGACCGTGGACAAAAAGATACCCGACGCAGTCTACAATATTATTTTGTTGCCCAAGATATTCACGAACGGGTCAATTCCGCACATATTGATTACCAAAAATTAGCCGACTACTTTCAACACAGCGATATTCTATTTCGTTTTCAACGGATTCTGTCTTTGCAAGGCAAAGCCTGTAAAGATTTAAGCGAAAATATTTTAAAATACAGTACCTATAAACACAGCAATCGTTTTAAACATGCCTTTGAAAACTTAAAATATTCACTAAAACGACTTGAGCAGCAATATCCGAACGACCCAATTTGGATTAACGCGTTAAATTCGCTGTACCAAAACTTAAAAGCCATTGATGGTCAATTACGCAACTTAGAAGCAGAACGTGCTTTAAGTATTGACAGCACCAAGCAAGAAAACCAACTCAAAGATGACGATTTAAAAGGCTTTGCGGATATCAAAATTCGTATCAAACAGCATTTAACCCCTGAATCGGTGTTGTTCCGTCACGCGGTACGCCTCTCTTTGGTGCTATTTTCAGCCTATTTATTTGTGCAAATGACCGACATTAAATATGGCTACTGGATTTTACTCACCGCACTGTTTGTGAGTCAGCCCAACTTTAATGCCACCAAGCGCCGCTTGCGTTTGCGTATTATTGGCACATTGGTAGGGATTATTATTGGTTATGGCATTTTATCTTTTGTTCCATCGACAGAAGGTCAGCTGGTCATTTTAATCATTAGTGGTATTTTGTTCTTTGAACTGCGCAGTAAACAATATGCACAAGCCACTGCATTTATTACCATTTTGGCATTAATTAACTTTAATTTAGATGGTTTTGGCATCACTGCTGCACTGCCGCGCCTGATTGATACAATTATTGGCTGTGCCTTTGCATGGGTTGGGGTCAGCTTTATCTTCCCCGATTGGAAATTCCGCCGCTTACCACGAAGCATTACCCGTGCGTTTCAGGCTCAATGCGATTATTTGACCGAAATTGTTCAGCAGTATCATCAAGGGCGAAACAACAATCTGAATTATCGTATGGTTCGCCGCAATGCCCACAATACCGATGCCGAGCTTGCTTCGCTCATTTCGACTTTAGCCACCGAACCCGATATCGACCCGCAACAAAAAACCACTTCGTTTGATTTGCTGTGTTTAAATCATACCTTCTTAAGTTATATTGCAGCGCTTGGCGCACATCGCGAAAAAATTGAAGATCCTGCGGTGTTAACTTTGCTCGACAAAGCCTTTGAAGATGTCTGTGGTGCGTTATTGCGTGACGAAATGCCTGACTTATCTTCGCAAAATATGTTACAAACAATACGACAACGTCTTTCTCAAAATAGCCAACATGATCAGCAAGCGCTTATTATTTTGCAGCAGCTTTCTTTAATGTTTAGTATTTTGAATCAACTCATGACGTTAAAGCAAAAATTGAGTAATCCACACGATGATGCAGCTTCTGAATTCGCTTCGATTTAAAAGCTGATATTTTCGTATAAGAAAACCCTATTTGATGCTAAAATTTTTCCGTTTAATTATAACCATTGTAACGACGCACTATGACCGCTAAGACTTTATATGCATATACTTTGCAGCCCGTAAATTATGAAATATCCGAAGCAGAACAGCGCAATGCGCAGTTAGTGATTTGGCGCAGTACCAATTCTATTGGCCTAAAAGCATGGGCAATTATGGGAGCGGCTACGTTACTTGCAATTTTAGGGCTTATTTTAATTAAAAATTACTCAACTATTTTTTGTTGGGTCATGCTTGCTGCTGTGGCAATTTACTTACTCGTGCGTAAATTTGGCTTAGAGTGGTATGTGAAACGTAAAATGAATGAATTCCCTGCGCAGGAAATTAAAGGCATTCGTTTAGGCGTACAACCGCACGGTATTGTCATGCGTCAACAAATGGGCATTCAAGAAGGTGTCGGCACCATTGCATGGAAAGACATTTACGAATGGTACAACACTCCTGAATTTTTATTATTAAATTTTAAAGTGAAAGATCAACAAGGCGCGTATATTTTACCTAAACGTATGGACAGCAAAAATTTCCCTTTTGCAACCATTCGCAAACATTTGCAAGAAACCGTTGGCGAAGCCAAAAAAGTTTAAGCCAAAGATTAACTTGCACAAAACCCCAGCAACGCAAAGTTCTGGGGTTTTTAATTTTTCAAACCAGATAATGATAATAAGTATTAAATGAAAAACAATAACATTTAACAAACAATCCTGTGTATAATTCTGCTCAAATTTCCTTCTTGTTGACTATGCTACTACAGCCATGTTTAAAAAATCACTCTTTCAAATTCATTGGTTTTTGGGTATTACAGCAGGCCTAATCTTATCGTTGATGGGCGTTACTGGTGCTATTTTTTCTTACGATCAACAAATATTACAATGGATCAATACCGATAGTTATGTCGTTGAAGCGCAACCACAAGCCAAAATGACACCAGCGGAATTATACCAATATTATCAGCAGCACTATCCCGAAACCAAAGTGAATAGCATTACCGTTGCAGCCAGTCCAACCACATCATCTACAGTCAATATTCAAAAAGAAGGTGAACGACGTGGTTATAATCAAATGGTTAACCCCTACACGGCGGCAATATTACCCGAAGTCAAAGGACGTGAATTTTTTCAATTTATTCAACAATTGCATCGCTACTTAACCGCCGGTGAAGTTGGAAAACAAATTACTGCTGCATCCACTTTAATGCTGCTGTTCTTTATTTTTAGTGGCTTATATTTACGCTGGCCTAAAAAACATACTTTTAAACAATGGTTTGCAGTAAAGCCCAAACTCAAAGGCAGAAATTTTATTTGGGATTTGCATGCGGTTGTGGGCACATGGGTCATTTTATTCTATTTGGTGTTTGCAACGACTGGTTTGTATTGGTCGTATGACTGGTGGCGTGATGGCATGTTTAAAGTGATGGGGGTTGAACGCCCACAAATGCAAGGCATGAAACCACCCCGCCCTGAAGGCGGTGCAGCAGCCAATAAACCGCAGCAAAAAGGCAATGGCAATCTAAGAAATCGTGAGCGAGGCCCAGAAGCTGACGCTCAACTGTCAAATATGCAAATCCAACAAGCCTTAACGCAGTCTTGGAGTAGCTTCACACAGACCTATAAAACCGCCTATTCATCGGTGACGTTCAATTTACCGAAAGAACCAGAAAAAGTCGAAATTAGCTTTGTCGACCCAATTCCACAACACGAACGCGCACGCAACAGCACTGTTTATAATCTACAACAACACAGCTTTGAACAAACCAAGCTGTATGAAGATAAAAAGCTCAATGAAAAAATTATGAGCAGTATGCTTCCGGTACATCGAGGCAGTTTCTTTGGGCCCATCTGGCACTTTATGGCCATGTTAGCTTCGCTTGCAATGCCGCTGTTCTTTGTGACCGGATGGATGCTGTATTTAAAACGTCGCAAACAAAAAAAATTAACTCAAGCTGCGCGTGCAGCCTTAGCACCGATGCCTCATGAGCCTAGCGATGGCGCATCTTGGCTTATTGTTTATGCAACACAAACTGGCACAGCAGAAGAACTGGCATGGCTGACTGCAACCAGTTTGCAAGATGCAAAACAAACTGTACAGATACAATCTATGCAAAAAACCAGCCTTGCTGACCTGCAAAATGCAAAACAAGTGCTGTTTGTTGTCAGTACCTATGGCACAGGCGAAGCACCAGATCTGGCACAAAGTTTTGTAAAAAATGTGATGTCTGAAACCGCCAATCTGGCTCAATTACGCTATGCCGTTTTGGCATTGGGTTCAAAAGAATATCCAGACAGCTATTGCCAATTTGGGCATCAGCTCGCGCAATGGCTAACCCGCGCTCAAGCGCAGCCATTATTTGAACTGATTGAAGTAGATAATGCATCGAAAGATGATTTAGAACAGTGGCAACATGCCCTTGCCGAAGTGACGGATTTAGAGCTACAACGCATCGAGATTCAAAAAACCTTTGACGATTGGACGCTTTGTTCAAGAGAGCACATTAACCCAAGTAGTTTAGGTGATCCGATTTATCATCTTCAACTTCAAACCAGTAATGATATTCTCTGGCAAGCCGGTGATATTGCAGAAGTGCAACCATGCAACAGTACAGCGCGCATTACAGACTTTTTAAGTCATGCCGATTTCACCGCCGATGATTGGGTAAAATCTGAAGGTTGTGACTTTGCAACAGCGCTACAAGATAAAAACCTGACCACGCCTTTACCAAGCTTTTCCACTACCGATGAAATTGTGAAAAATTTGGCGGTGCTTCCTGTCAGAGAATATTCAATTGCCAGTATTCCAAAACAAGGACATCTAGATTTAGTCATTCGACTCAGTCGTGATAAAAATGGCGCGGTCGGCTTAGGTTCTGGATGGCTCTGTGAGCATGCGGCTGTCGGTCAAACCGTGCAAATGCGCATTCGTACCAATGAAAGTTTTCATATCATTAACGATAACCGTCCAATTATTTTCATTGGCAATGGTACTGGTATTGCGGGGCTAATGAGCTTATTGCAGCAACGTGCCGAAATGCAGTATTCACAAAATTGGTTAATTTTTGGTGAACGCCAGCGCGAACACGATTTCCTATTTGAAACGACACTCACCACGTGGCTTAAATCTGGACATTTGCAGCAACTTGACCTCGCCTTCTCGCGCGATCAAGCAGAAAAAATTTATGTGCAAGATGTACTACGCCAACATGCCGCGCAAGTTAAACGCTGGATAGACCAAGATGCTGTGTTGTATATTTGCGGCAGCATTGAAGGTATGGCCACTGGGGTTGAACAAGCCTTAATTGAAATTTTAGGTGCAGATGAACTCGAGCAATTACGTGAACAAGGACGTTATCGCCGCGATGTTTATTAAGTTGATTGTTTAATTTTAAGCCCAGACTTCGGTCTGGTTTTTTTATGATCGTATGATTGACATATTCAAAAATTGAATCGAATATCTCACAGCATCAATCAAAAATGATATTTATAAGTTTATGCATTCAAGTCTGTTTTAATCATGCTTGATTGCTAAAATCACATCTTTTACATTTTACCAATACGATGTATTCATTCATATCACAAATATGTTATTTATTCTTACTACAACATCATCATTTTATGGATGCTCGTGTGAAATTAACCGAATCAGGACAGATATTTTTTGTTTGTGTCGCGCTATTGATGGTTTGGTCATTTATCCTCACCCAAAGATGGGTGAATCGTTTAATTCAAAATAAAAAATCGGATAGCGTCAGTCATTCAACGTCTCAACGAAAAAAAATAAAAGCAAAAACCGAGCGGCCAAGTAAATTCGAATTCGCCTATTTATTTGCTGTTGTATTTTCGATCAGTGCTATATTTTTTCCATTTAGCTACTGGGTTACTCAAGCCATCTATAATTTGAGCACCAAACCAACATATACAGGCCGAATTGTCAGTTACACATCAGAATGGGTAAAAACAGAAAGAACCGATTCAAATAATCGCTCGTATACCGTTGATGAGCTAAGACATACCGCACAAGTCACATTTACCGATAAAGATCATCAGATACATACTTTAGATAATTCGATCAACTCCACAGCCATCCCTGTCGTTGGTGATAGCATCACTATCGTTTATGCTCAGGGCGATCAACGGGTTGCAGAAAAGAGTATTCGAAGCTTTATCCTATATTTTGCAGCATCATTCATGTTATTTATTCTTGGCTTTATATTGATTGCAATTATTGCCTATGGTTTAAATCGAGATATGACGACTTATATAGCTAGATTAAAAAAGTTTACTACATTTCATTAAATGCTATATCTAAAGCTTCGATAACATTTTTCTGTTTTTGACTGACAATATTTCGTACTTTTCTTTTTAAAACTGACCATGCTTTTTCAATTGGATTAAAATCAGGGCTATAGCTAGATTAAAAAAGTTTACTACATTTCATTAAATGCTATATCTAAAGCT